>JAJFIM010000001.1 GCA_021774995.1 Alphaproteobacteria bacterium
TAGAGGACAAAACTGAGAAGTTTTGTTTGTGATGACTGCATCGGCGGCAATCCAAAGGTAAGGCCGGAAAGGCCTATTGGGCGCTAAACTTATCATGATTCGGCTGCTTAGCAGGAAGCAAAACGCGAAAAAAGACCCAGCGATGCACGCGGCATCGCTGGGCTAAGAACTTCGAAAGGAAGAAGGTGGAGCTGTGTAATACGCACGTACTGCCCACCCTTCGCAATATCTTGGCTTATAACGGATTAAGGTTAACGAGGCGTGTCCCCCCACTCTAATTGCGCGCACCGGAATAACGCCCACGGCCTAACCTCAAAAAAGAAGAAGAAAAAGGAAAAATATTTGAGCAAAATTTAATCCTTGATGACTATGCTCATTCAACTATGGTTCGAATTTATAGGCTGCGATTCTTACGCTGAGAATCACACTACGCAAATTTCGATGGGCTTTTGGGATGAGCGAACAGACAGCAAAGTTCAATATTGGCCAGGTCGTCAAACACCGCATATTCTCTTTTCGCGGTGTTATTTTTGACGTCGACCCAACGTTTAATAATTCAGAGGAATGGTGGCTGTCCATTCCCGAACATATGCGCCCTCACAAGGATCAACCCTTCTATCATCTGCTCGCCGAGAATAACGATACTGAATATGTAGCTTATGTGTCGGAGCAAAATCTGCTTGCCGATCAGTCCGGTGAACCCGTGCGCCACCCGCAAGTCAGAGAAATGTTTGGCTGCCACAGCGATGGAACTTATGAGCTTCTCAGAGGCCAAACTCACTAACCTCTTTTTTAAGGCAACAAAAAGCGCCGCCTGGTAGAGGCGACGCTTTTTTTAATGATGGCTATCAAGAGCTTTTAAAATCTATAAGGCGTGCTCAGCTTTTGCAGCCATAGAGGCGTATCTGATTTCGCCATACCCACAGTCAGAATAACCGGTCCTCTTCTGGTGACCTTGGCGTGTTCATGAGCAATCTTAAAGCCATCGGCCTCGACGCGCACATGAAGATCAGCCAACATTCCTGTCCGCGCCTGCGGAGCGGGAATCGATAACTTATAACGCACGATATATCCCGAGCCCGTTCGGGAGGCGCGCCCGCCGGTCAAACGCCATGTTGCGCACGAAACGTCATCATGCAAACGCGCCGCAATTTTGGGCATTGCGCCTTTGGGAAGGGAAATCGCCACTGTCACATTCAGATCGTCAGCCGCAATCGGCGTCACCTCGGCTTGGCCCAGCGCCCGATCATTGCTGCACGCAATGTTTACCGCCGGTGCATAGGCGGCTTTAATCAAGGGAAGCCCACCGCTCTTTACGTCAAAGCAAGGGGCGCCGGTAATTTCATGCGCCATCGCCTGGTTATCAGTCCCTAAATACGCGGCGTCATCAGGTTCTTGCGGCATCAGAATTTCTTCAAACAAAGGCAAAGCCTTTTCCAAATCATCCACCGGCATGGTGGTCATTAGAACCGCTAGAATACTGGCGCCTGTGTAATAGGCCGCTCGTTTCGTCGCCGGCTCAAACACAAACACCGATACGGCGCCGGCTCCCAGCATGATCAAAGCCAGATAGCCAAGAGGTAAATTGAGGCTCAGAGATTGATTGACAAAAGAGTTCATTACAATGATCGCCGATGCATCCCCCTTCTGCACAAAGTCTGCGACCAGCGCAGATGCGACGCCGGCGGCTCCGGCAATCAACATGGCGACTAAGTTAAAAACACTGCGCCTTGGCCTGTCCACTTGATAAGAAATGCTCATAATTCCCTCCCTTCAGTCCCAACAAGGATGTTAATCAAAAATTCCACAAATACTTTTGTCTTCACGACGCGATCGTCACTTAGCGTTTTTGCAGCTCACTGAACGCCATACCTCCCGCTGTCCATATTCCATAAGTTAACACTAAATTAAGCGTACAGCCATGAACCTTCGATGAATGTTGAATCGTCCCTTTCGTTCAGCTTCAGGGCGCAAAAATTGGCGGATTTTTGCGATTGCCGCGATTCTCAACTATCAGGCGCCTTAGTTCCACCAAAATTCATTGAAAATTTACCTTGATCTCCTGTTCTGTCTGATCAGGACGTTGCCGCCCGTTCAGATACAGACATTAACCATCCTTGGCACACTTCATATGAGGCGCAAACTTAACCCCATGATCCGGTTCCCCCTCCTAACGCTCAGATCATTGATTATGCTGAGTGCGCTTGTCTCACTGCCAGCCATCAATTCCGTATATGCGGCGGACGGCGCCCTCCCCCCCGGAACAGGGCCTCGCCACGCCATCGCCATGTATGGCGAGCCGCTCTACAAGCAAGGCTTCACGCACTTCAATTATACTGATCCCTATGCTGATCGTGGAGGAGAACTGGTTATTGGTGAAATCGGAACTTTTGATAATCTCAACCCATTTATCGTCAAAGGAACGTCGCCGCTTGTGCAACTTGAAAGCGGATATCTGCCCGTTCAGCTTCATACGGTAGAAAGCCTGATGGTCCGCGGTCATGATGAACCCTTCACGCTTTATGGGTTGATTGCCAAAACCGTCGAAACGCCGGAAGACAGGAGCTGGGTCGAATTCACGCTTCATGAAGAAGCCCAGTTTTCCGATGGGACGCCCATCACCGTGGATGACGTCGTTTTCTCACTTGAAACGCTGCGCGATAAAGGGCGGCCCAACACACGGCGCTATTACGCCATGGTGCGCGATATTGAGCGCCCCGCCGATCATAAGGTTCGTTTTGTTTTCACGGATAAAGCAAACCAGGAAATGCCCTTGATCATGGGGTTAATGCCGATACTTTCAAAAAAGTTCTACAGCGCCCACGATTTTGAAGAAACAACGCTGAAAGCCCCCCTCGGCAGCGGGCCTTACATCATCACGCGAGTAGATCCCGGCCGACGCATCACCTTCGACCGCAACCCTGATTACTGGGGCGCGGATCTTGCCGTGAACGCCGGGCAACACAATTTCGATACGATTCGCTATGATTATTTCCGCGATTCCACGGCGCTCTTTGAAGCCTTTAGGTCAGGCGAGGTCACAATCCGCTTTGAGCGGGAGGCGAAAAACTGGGCCACAGGATATGATTTCCTGGCTACGCGAAACGGACAAGTTGTCCGGGCGGAGATCCCCCACGGCCGCCCCGCCGATATGTATGGCTTTGTTTTCAACACGCGCCGTGGCGTATTTGCGGACAAACGCGTGCGGCAAGCGCTGCTATTGATGTTTGACTTTGAATGGATGAACGAAAATTTCTTTTACAATTCTTACAACCGGGTGCAAAGTTATTTCGATAATTCAGAACTCAGCTCGCATAACCGTCCGGCGAACGGGTTGGAGAACGAACTTCTCAAACCCTTCAAAAAGGAACTGCCCAAACTGATTTTGGAGAAAGGTTGGACGGCCCCGCAAGGCGGCTCACCCGCCGATAACAGGCGCAACAAAACGCAAGCCCTCAACCTCCTTGGGCAGGCGGGATGGAGCGTCATCGATGGCAAAATGGCGAACACTATTACGGGTGAGCCCTTTACGTTCGAAATCATGCTGCGCGAACCTTCCGAAGAACGCATCGCCCTCACCTATATGAAAGCGCTCAATTCTCTCGGCATCGACGTTACCGTCCGCATGGTCGACAGCGCCCAGTATCATGCGCGGCGCGCAGGTTATGATTTTGATATGACGGCTTTCAAATGGCGCGGCACCCTCTCGCCGGGCAATGAACAGGCGTTCCGGTTTGGCTCGAAGGAAGCAGATATTGAGGGCACATTTAATCTGGCCGGGGTTAAAGACGAGGCCGTCGATGCGATGATCGAAGCCATCACGCAAGCCCAATCCCGCCCCGCCCTTGTCGCCGCCGCGCGCGCCCTCGACCGGCTGCTCTTATCAGGCGCGTATGTCGTCCCGTTTTTCTATCAGCCGGTGGACCGCGTCGCCTATTGGTCTGAAGTTCAAGTGCCCGAGCACATCCCTCTTACTGGCGTTAAAATTCAGTCCTGGTGGATGCTGCCTGACAATTAAACAGCCGGGCGTCTTCTTACCGACACTCGGGCTGATCCAACATCTCCATACGGGCCAAGGCGCCGGTAAGCGAGAACTCCCCATAATCGAGCACGAGATGCGTGCCGACGCCATTTTCGTACATCTTCATATCCACCTCAAAGTCCGGGAGAACGTCGCGGTTGGTCATATCGTGATAGCTGATTTCCACTGGCCAGTAGGCAAGGCCCGTGAGCAAAGCGTGGCCGCCGGTATCGGCCTCATCAGGACTCGCGATCGCCTTTTCGCCAATAAAACTCGTCACCAAATAGGTGAGTGAATCTGCCGAGCCATCATACATATCGGCTGAATAGGCTGTCTCGCCGCGGCGCGCCGCCTCAAGAAGCGCAACGGAATATTGCGTTGGAAATTCTACGCCTCCCGGCAAATCCAAAGTTTCCGGCTCGGGCTTGCGCCGTATGACCTGGCCTTTTTGGGTGGGAGATGAACGCTCCGCTTCACTGTCAACTTCTTCAACCGCCGTATTATTGAGCTTGTTGACCATATTGTAATGAAATGAGAGCCAATCGCGCGTTTCCCAGGAACTTGAAATGAAATCACTCAATATTCTTTCCCCATCGGAATTCGTGATTTCAGCGGTAATCCGCTGATTGCTGATATATCCCTCGCAGGTATTCTCCAGAGACAAAACGAGTAAGCCATCATAGGCGGTAATATTTGTCGCCGCCGCGCCCTTTCGAAGCTTCAATTCATAGACCGCCCGAAAAGGGCTGAGTTGCGTAACCGCAAGATCTGAATTCTTTGTATTTGACGGGACGGGATCGTCTCCCGTGATCTGGGTTTGCGTTGATTCTGAGTCTTCATCCGCGCTGTCAGAGGCGCTATCACAGGCGCTGACAAGGAAAATTAAGCTTAGCCAAGCTCCCGCTTTCCAAAATATTTTAGGCGCGCCGCCCATAGACTGGCCTGTGGTCATGTATCGTCCTCGTTTTTCAGCTATGCTGAGTGATCTGTTGATCTGTTACTCTTAACTGCGAAGTCACCAAAATAATGTCGCGCGCCCAAAAGACGATCCTCGTTACGCAACAATTGCCCAGCTCTGTCGAAAACCGCTTGTCGAAAAATTATGTGGCCATCCTCAACCATGGCGATGCTCTGACGCAAGAGCAGATTTTGATCCAGGCCCACAAAGCTGATGGTCTGCTGGTCACTGTCACCGATACGGTGGATTCGGCTTTCATCGGCGCCTTGCCCAAGCGCGTGAAGATCATCGCAAATTTTGGCGTTGGCTATGAACATATCGACGTCGAAGCCGCGGGGCGCGCCGGAATTGTTGTGACTAACACGCCCGGCGTCTTGACGGAGGCCACGGCCGACCTTGCCCTTCTTTTGCTATTGGGCGCAGCCCGGCGCGCGGGCGAAGGACATGTGATGATGCGCGCCCACGCTTGGCGCGGCTGGACGCCCACGGCAATGGTCGGCCATGACGTTTCGGGAAAGCGGCTCGGCATAGTTGGCCTGGGGCGAATCGGCCTGGCGGTTGCCCGGCGCGCCCGCGCGTTCAATATGGAGATCCATTATCACAATCGCCACAGGCGCGCTTTGGAGGACGAAGCCGGCGCGCACTATCACGGCACTCTGGAGAGCCTGCTGGCCGTATCTGATTTTTTGTCGCTCCACGCCGCGCTGACCCCCCAGACGCGGGGCCTTCTCAACGCGCGCACGCTCGCCCTGCTCCCGCAAGGCGCCGTTCTCGTCAACACCGCGCGGGGAGACCTTGTGGACGATGAAGCCCTGGTGGACGCCCTCAAAAACGGCCGCGTGGCCGCCGCCGGTCTCGATGTTTTCTCGAACGAGCCACACATCCACCCTTCTTATGCGCGCCTCGACAACGCATTCCTCCTGCCCCATCTGGGCAGCGCCACGACAGACACACGCAACGCCATGGGATTTTGCGCACTCGACAATCTCGACGCCTTCTTTGCAGGCGAGGAACCGCCGCACCGGGTGGCGTGATCGATATGACATTGACATTTCAGTCAGTGTTGTCAGAGTTTGCCGCCGGAACTTTTTTCTGGAAGATGAGGAGCGCATCATGTTTTTAAAACGTTACGCGATGGGGTTGCTTTTCTTGATCTTCGTCTTTCTTGCCATTGCTTTTAAAGGCGCTGAACCTTTGTTTATCAGCGCCGGCCCTTACGCGATGGGAAAAACCATTATCTGGGTACTGTTTTTCTCTTTCCTCGGCTATTCGATATATTGCGGCGCCAATGAAAACTTTTTTAGAACTCTTGGCCGTCTTTACCCCATGCTTTGGGCCAGGCAGATTGGCATCGACCTCTATATCGGGTTGCTCATATCCGGTTTCATCATCTACCTCAATGAAGGCTCTTTGCTCATACTTGCGCTTTGGATATTTCCCCTCATTCTTTTTGCCAATCTCGCAACGCTTCTCTACTTCGCCATGAACTATGATTCCATTATTTCCCATTTTACCGCGTAATGGCGTTTGCGGCCTCCGAGCGGATCTCGTTCAGCTCTTGCACCCCAAAACACGTCACATTCACGTTATTTCCGCCCATTCAGCGCCGCCGGGTTGATTAGGACACACGAACAAGCCTATCCTCGGGTTGAGCGACGTTCTTCCCTCAAATCTGTCACTGTCTGCACTGACTTCCGGGGCAATAGAAAGAACCACATCAATGGCGGCTAAAAAACTCCGGATCGGCATCCTCGATATCGTCACGCGGAGATCAAAAGCAACGCTATACGGCCGCATCATGCATGGAAATCTTGCCAGCATCATGCCGCAAGCCATAGGCGTCTGGTGCGAAGAGGAAGGCCATCAAGTCGACTTTATCTGTTACACCGGCATAGAAAATCTCGTTACGGAGTTTCCCGACGATTTGGATGCGCTATTCATCGGGGCGTTCACGCAAAGCGCGCAGCTTGCTTATGCCATGAGCAGTCTCTTTCGCAAGCGCGGCGTCGTAACCATATTGGGCGGCCCGCATGCGCGCTGCTATCCGGAAGACGCACAGCTATATTTCGACTATGTGCTCGGCTTCACAGACAAAACCACCGTGATCAATGTGTTGGCGGATCTGGCGCCCCATCCCGCCGAGGGACGCTACATCTCCGCGAAAACGCAGCCCCACGAGTTGCCAAGCGTGCGCGCGCGCTGGAAATACATCTCCGCCACCTTGGCCAAAACAGCGACGAATTTTAATATCGTTCCCATGATTGCAAGTTTGGGATGTCCTTATACGTGCAGCTTTTGTATTGATTCAGTGATCAAGTACCAACCGCTTGATTTTGAACTTATACGCGATGATCTGAAATTTGTTCTCACGAAGTTTCGCAGGCCCATTGTCGGTTGGTATGATCCCAATTTCGGCGTTAGATTTGATGAAATTGTGTCGGCCATTGAACAGGCCGACCCGGAGCGCCGTATGCGGTTCATTGCGGAAAGCAGCCTCTCCCTTTTATCGGAAGAGCGCGCGCGGCAATTGTCTAAAGTCGGCTTTAAAGCCGTTCTGCCCGGCATTGAATCCTGGTATGACATGGGGGCAAAATCAAAAACGGGCGTCAAACGCGCGCGCGATAAAATGTTGCAAGTTGCTGATCATATTAATGCGATTATGCGCCACATTCCATACGTGCAAACGAATTTTGTCCTAGGGCTTGATTGCGACGAAGGCCCGGAGCCTTTTGAACTCACTAAAGAATTTCTTGATCTCACGCCGGGGGCTTTCCCGGCTTATTCGATGTTCTCCGCCTTCGGCAGAGCCGCACCGCTTAACCTGAAACTTCAAGAAGAAAACCGCATTTTGAGATTTCCGTTCCACTTTCTAAATAATAATCAGGCGATGAATGTGAAGCCGCTCAATTACGATTGGCCGGATTTCTATTCACGCCTCATTGATCTGTCTGAGCATTCCTTCCGCGCAAAAGCAATCGCCCGCCGCGCCGCCGCCACGCCGGGCTGGACGCCCAAATGGATGAACATCGTGCGGGCGATTTCGTCAGAAGGATATGGCCGTATTAAATACCACACAATGATGCGAAATCGTCTTGACACGGACAAGCCTCTGCGCGCGTTCTTTGAGCGGGAAACGGAAGAAATTCCGCAATTTTATGCTGACCGCGTGAAGCAAGAATTGGGCGCTTATTGGGAATATCTGCCGCAGGGCGCCTTGGAGCATGACCAAAACGCGTATTTGAAAAGCACAAATGCGGCGGCGCATGCGGCGCAATAATCTATCCTTGCCCTTGATAAAAGAGCTCAATCCATTTTGCCTGTAGGCATATATTGCCCGGAGCGCGCGCCGCCTCACCGGCAAATATTACCATCCCGGGCCGCGCATTCCGGCATATCTCATTGAATTCATTGGTAATTATCAACAACCGCCGGTGGCACGCCGCTTGCTCTTACTGTAACTACGGAATGTCTTTACGGAGTGCAGTATGAGTATCAATTCGTCCCTCGCCCTGAATAATTTCAAAGCCGTAGGGTTTCAACCCCAAGGCAGCTTGTCTCATCTTATTGAAGATCTCTCAAGCCTCATGGCCGGGCAATCCATCCCGGCGGATTTGAAGCATAACTCTATTCTACGCAACGCCGTCGAGATTGCCGTCAGCGCTGAACAACGTTTGGCGGACCAGTCTTCGCGCATTGAATATCTTGAATCTCTTTCCGTGACGGATGAACTCACTGGCCTCTATAACCGGCGCGGCTTTGCCCAAGTTATCGACCGCGTTCTCGCTTCGGCGCGCCGATATGGGGAACAAGGCATGCTGGCTTATATCGACCTTGATAATTTCAAGGAGATCAATGACGCCTATGGCCATGAAGCGGGCGACGTGGTGCTTCAGCATGTAGCCCGCCTGCTCAACAAAGACATCCGCAGCACTGATTATGTGGCGCGCCTGGGCGGCGATGAATTCGCCATACTTTTTGTGCATGCGGAACCCCTCGCCACGCGGGCGCGGGCGCTGAAACTCAAAGAATCTTTCAGCTCTGCGGTCATCCCCTATCGCGGCGCGCATCTCGCCATCAGCGCCAGCATCGGCCTGGAATCTTATGGCGAGGCCACGAACCGCGAAACCCTGCTGCGCCGCGCCGACGCCGCCATGTACCGCGACAAGCGCCGTCAACAGGCGGGCTAACACTTTCAAAAACTCTCCCATTGACGACATGGGAAGGATAAGGTTCTCTTATCCTATCTCAAGCACCTCGGTAAGAATTGCGGTGCTATCGAATATGGTCGGCAGCTTACTGCTCCATTTGGCTTTGCCAAAGGCAGAACGTATATTGATGCTCATTTCTTTTATAGCAGAAGATTCCCATTTTGGCGAAATGAGGTAAAAATGATCTCATATCAAAAAACACTCAGCATGTTGA
>JAJFIM010000002.1 GCA_021774995.1 Alphaproteobacteria bacterium
TGTCTTCATCTTCATAGAGGTGCCAGGCGAGAAAATTATTCGCGCGGAAACCTTGGGCCGAGCGCCCGGCCGCCTTGCGGCTGTCCAGCGCTTTGTTCATGGCATCTTTCGCCAAGGACGGCGGCATATCGCTCATCATCATGCCGTCAGCGACGCGCCCGGCCATTTTCAGCATGAGATTCATGTTCGCCCCTGCATAGACAAAAGGCGGCTCCGCCTGCGCCCAGGTCGGCCGGTAGCCTTTGATCTGAAAAATTTCGCCCTCATAGTTCAGAACGTCATCGGGCGAGGCCGCCTTAATGATCTCAATGCATTCCGCCACGGCGCGCACCCGCCGCTTGGGTTCAATTCCAAGCGCCTGCAAAGCCTCTCCCCCGCCGCCGATAACGATGGAGGCGCGTCCTTTGGAAACTTCGTTCAGCGACAACAAAGACGTCGCGATGCGCCCCGGATGCGTGTCGAAAGGATTGACGGCGATCGGCCCCATGCGCAACGCATCGGTGGAGCGGGCCAGTTGGGCAAAGTTCACATAAGGATCCCGCGCGTCTATGAGGCTCGATGTCCATACCGCGCGGATGCCGGAACGCTCAGCCAGCTTTCCCAGTTCAGTTATTTCATCGGGCGCCGCCCTGGCGTCCAATATCACATCAATTTGCATCGAATCGCGTCCTAACTTTTTTCTATCTTATCCCCGCCAATATCCGCTAAAGCGTGGTCACTCCGCAGGGTTAAGTCAAGATCGCGCGTCGGCGGATTTTTCAGGGTGAACCCATCAATGGCGTTTATGCGTTTGATAAAATAAATTCGCAACCATGTTTCAAATGCCCCGCGCTTGAGCCTCTTATAAATTCAGATGGCGCCTATCCTTTCTTGATGAGCTTTTGAAGGATTACGAGAATCCAGAGGACTTGCTTGGCCCTGATGGGATTTTCAAAGAGCTCAAGAAACGTTTGATCGAGAAAGCGCTCTCTACTCTAGCGAAGCAAGTCCACAATGGCGTTGGTATTTTTCTGGGAGAGAACGATATCAGCATAACGACATTGGCTGACCATATCGACTATGTCGCGCAACTGATTGGCCCGGAACATGTTGGTTTCGGACTGGACTACCCCTTTGATCTGGATGGCTTGGACCGCGTGCTGGCGGCCAGGAAAGATATCTGGCCCGAACATCTGGGATATCGTTCAGGAATGAAATTCATGGCGCCCGAAGCCTTACCGGAATTGACTGATGAATTGTTGCGCCGCAAGTGGAGCGATGACCATATTAGAGGGTTTTTAGGGTAAAACCTGCTGCGCGTCGCGCGCGAAGTCTGGCGTTGAAAATGGGCGTCGCTACTTTTTGAGACGCGCGGGATCGAGCGCCGCCGCTGGGAGGCCCACTGCCTGAAACGCAGCCCTCACGCCCTCTCCCGTGATGAGCGCGGCCGCCAAACGGCTCAGGGTCGGCGAGGTTTGAATGCCATAGCCGCCCTGCCCCGCCAGCCAGAAGAAACCGGGCGCTTCCCTATCAAACCCAAGGACCGGCGTCTTGTCCTCGAAGAATGACCGCAGGCCGGCCCACTTGCTGACGATATGACGCACGGACATCGTCGTCGCCTGTTCAACGCGGTAGGCGGCGGTGGCCACGTCGATTTCTTCGGGTTGCACATCGCACGGCGCCATCGGGGTCTCGTCGGCGGGAGACGCCAGCAGGCGCCCCGCATCGGGTTTGAAATAAAACTGCTCATCGACATCGATGACGAGAGGCCAGCCGCCAGGGTCAATGCCTTCCGGCGGATCGAATGTAATCACGGTGCGCCGTTTTGGCGTGAGGCCGAGAGGATCAATCCCCGCCAGACCTGCGATTTGATCGGCCCAGGCCCCGGCCGCATTGACGACGATTGGCGCTTCGTAAACCGCGCCTCCCGCCGTCACCCGCCACACGCCGTTAGCGTAACTCAAAGACTCAACGCCCGCAGACGTTTCCAACGCGCCGCCATGCGCGCGGAATCCGTTTAAAAACCCTTGATGCAACGTATGAACGTCAATCTCTTTGGCTGACGGGTCCCACACGCCCCCGGAATATAAATCCGGTTTGAGCGCCGGACATTTCGCATAAAGGATTTCGGCGGGCGCCCTTTCGACGCTGTCGCTTAAATCACTCAAACTCGTGAAAAACGTCTCCAAACGTTCCGACTGATCATGGGTGGCGATATAGAGCGCGCCGCAATGGCGCGTCAAAGGTTGCGCGGCGAAACCATCGGGGGGAGATTCAAAAAATGAGCGCGCGGCGCGGGTCAGGGCGCGCACATTTGCATTGCCATATGATTCAGCGAAAAAAGCCGCCGACCTGCCCGTCGCGTGATAGCCCGGCTGATGTTCACGCTCAAGAAGAAGGGTCTTGCCGTATGGACTGAGCGCATATCCGGCGGACGCCCCGGCAATGCCAGCCCCGATTATAATAAAATCATACGTCGCGCGCGCCATCTATCTTCCGTTTGTTTCCGTAATTGTTATCAGCACTGAGGGGCGCAAAAGGCCGACGCGAATAGATCGCCCAGCCTTTGCGGGATACTTTAATCACCCCAATCGACCCGGAAATCAACTGATAACTCGCGCCGTATCAATTCAGGAAAGGGGCCGCCGCTCTAGCCCAAGGTCTCGCAGGCGCTGAATTGCTTTGTGGAGGAAGGCGCTAAATCGGATTCGCCAGTGTGCGAGGTACTATCCGGCGAGGGAATTAAATTTGAAATTTTCGGCGTTTCAGTTCCGTTAAATATTTGGTTTCTGAGAAGCCAATTCCGATTCTTGCTCACCTAAAAAGATGGTACCGCCTCCCCGGCTTGAACGGGGGACCTCTGAATCCACAATCCAGCGCTCTAACCAACTGAGCTAAGGCGGCATAAAAATCGGCCTTGATCGACCATCTTTGTCAGCCCTGTAACATTTTGTACCTGCGGCGCCAATGCTTCTTATCGCCAAGTTGGGATAAATTCATTAACCCGTTGATTTATAATTCGAATAATAGGTTCCGTCAATTCGTCTCCCTGCGCAGTCGCGCTCCCCCTTGCCTTTTGCCGGTATTGGTGGGAAGACGGCCGCCCATCAAGAGGAGAGATACGCGTCATGGGCATCAACAAGCAGACCGATGAGCAGGCGGAGATCCAAATCGGTCCGACGGAATTAGGCATGGTGCGGTTTTTCGTGCGCGGCGAAGCGTTTGAGATTCCTATGGATTTCACGCCTGACGAGGCTCAGGAAATCGCCGCCGAAATCGAAGCCGCCGCCGCTCTCGCCCGCGAGAACAAAGCGGGCAAACGTTGAGCGCCTCTTTCGCGCTTTACTCCCCCGCCACCAGAACAAAATTACCCAATACCTGAACATCGAAAGAAACCGTTGACGCCGCGTCGTCGATGCTCAAGGGCGCGCCCCCTACGATTGGGTAAACCGGATCAAAATCCCGGGTCAGTTCGTTATAAATAAAGGGGCGGAGCGCCGCGCTGTCTTCCACGCGCGCCGGATCAAAGGGAAGCGTTACGCGGGCCGGTGCGTTAAAAACAGTGCGGTATGGCCCGAACAGGACCACTTGCGAAACCGCGCCGTCCGGGGCCGGCAGGGGCGTGTCCGGATCACTCAATGCCTGCACCCCGATATATCCGGTGAAATCATCCTTGGCGCTATCCAGAAAACTCGACGCATCCACATAGTCATTCACAGCCCGCACTGCTTCTGGCCCCGTATTTGGATTTTCAACCGATTCCGGGCGATACCGGTTCTCCCAGCGATAGCCCTCCGGCTCATCGGGTCTTGGGTCGGGCTGAACGACGAGGCGCGCGCCGCTTAAAGGCCCTTGATCAACTTCGACGCTACCGCCTTCAATTTTGAGAATATCGCCGCGGGCGCTAATCGAAACTCCAATATTCGGAAAAACGCCAAAACGCTCAACGCCCCCCCTGATCCGATTGGCAAACCCCAGCGTAAACGCTTGCGCAAAATCGTTAAACGTTTCGGTCAATTGAATGCGGGCAAACCCAGACGGGCACCCTTGGTCCCTCGCAGGCGCCTGCTCATAAACGCCCGGCGCCGTATAACGCTCGCACCATGTTTTTGAAAAAACGTCATTGCGCATTTCCTCTGGCGTATTAAGCGGCAGATCGTTGACCATCCGAATGTCAAGGCCCGTTTGCGAGGAATTATTATACCAGTGAGACAAGAGAACGATGATTTCATCACGACCATCATCCAGAATGGCTTTCTCCAAATTTTCACGCACAGTGGTATGGCGCAATGGATCGTCGGGATACCCTAATTGCTCAGACGAAGATTTAGCATAGGCGAACAAAGCGTTCGTACGCGCATTGGGGCCGCCCAAGCCGCCGCTTTTGCTAAAATTCAACTTATAGGCGCCGCCTTGGCTTTCATCAAAAGCCGCCATAGCGTAAGCCCTGAAACTCAAGAAATTGATGAAGGCGCTCTCATGAAAAACTTCCCTGATGTAAGGCTGCGGAGTTGAAAAAGGGCCGGCATTCGGATTGCCGCCCGGCCAAGGCAAACCCCATGTGGTGTAAATCACCGAAACTTGCGCGCCCGGCTCGATGGTTTCTAAATGTCGGCGCAAATTACGCACAACAGCCGTATTATATTCCGGCGTACGCCCCACCTGGCGCACAGGTGCGATAGAAATTTCATCAGATGCATATCCCGCCTTGCAAAGTTCTTTGCGCACAGGATAAAGGTCCATAAAGTCATTTGCGTAATTGTTATGATCAGTCGTTTCGCGCGCCAACACCAATTGGCGGTAACCCTCAGAGGCAAAATCAATGGCAACCTTATCATGCTCTTCGCTGACGCCAGGAATATCGGCGTAGTAACCAAACCTAACATCCACCTTGTCGCCGTAATATTTATCCATATAGCGCGCGACGTCTTTTTCCACGGCCAGCGTCATAGGATCATGCTGCGGCGGATCATTCGGATCCCACCCCATCATATTTTGAATCCAGTAATACCGCGCCATGGCGGTTTCCTGAACATCATGCAGACCGTTGGGAATTTTTATTTTGACAATGTTCGCCATATAATCCGTACCCGTGCGGGGATCGGGACTAAAGGCGCCTGTACTGATCCCTTTGGCGTCTTCGCGTAGAGACGCAACTTCTGCCCCCCCGACATCCTCAGCCGTTAAAACGATGTTGGGATCGACAATGGATACATAAGTCGAGCCATCGGAACTGCGCCGATAAACGCCCGAGCCATCCCACAATTGCTCCATGCCCTTCATTTGGAAAGCCACGGCATAGGGCAGCAGGCCCTTTTCAGAGCGGAACGGAAAAACGCCGACATAATCATCCGTACAGGCCTCATTTGGAGAGAGAGCCCGTTTTCCGATAATGGAATCCTCACGAATTTTCTCTGCATATTCGATAACCGGCGTATGGGGAGAGCCCCAACTGGTCACAAGAACGGCAATTTTGTTTACGGCGGATGGCGTTGGTTCTTCCACCTGCGCAACCTCTACCTCCGGCTCATTCGAGGCGCTGGGGGCATCAGCGTCATCCCCTCCATCGCAGCCGCTCACAAAAAGCCCTAAGGCGCCGCCAAGCGCTCCCTTGAGTATTGAATTCATCACCCAAGCTTTTGTCATTTCCATGACTTTCGCCTCCCGTATTTTCGCGGCTTCTCGTTTTTTAAAGAGTGACCCCAATGAAGGGGTATCGGAACCCAATTGCTGGTGGGGTTCCACCAAGTGAGGAGGCGTCTTGACCGGTCAGAGCATGGACGCTCCATTTTGAGAACAGCACCTCCGGCGCGCATTGGGCAGTCCGCCACCCCCTTTCGTTAACCCTGTTCTTAAAGGATGTTTGGCGCGCGGCCCCCCTTGAGATAAGTTAAAGCCGAGAAGGGGGAAGGCAATGGGACAAACTTCCCCCCATTTGCGTATCGGTCTGGCCTTTTTACGCGCCAGACCCATTTAGTTAGGCTCGACAGGGGGGTTGCCCAGGCGCGTGACGCATGAGACCACAGATCAGCTCCATGATTTCAACCTGAAAAAGGCGATTGCCTGGCTTTGGGACGATGAAAGGCGCCGCATTGTCTGGGCCAGCGACGCGGCCGTGATTTTCTGGCATGAAGACACCCTGCTCGACCTTTTGGATCGACTGTTTGGGCCTGAAGACCCCATGGCTAAAACGCTTCATCGCCTCAGCCGGACTCTGCCTGAAACCGGATGGCGCAGCCAGCGTTTGCGCTTCACGCCGGATGCGCAGACCGTTTGGACGCAGGCGCGCGTCAAACGCCATCCCCTCGCCCAGGACCGCCTGGGTCTCTTTATAGAGATTGAGGCCATTGAAGAGATCGATCAAACAAGCCGCCCGCCGCTGGAGGGCGTTCTAGGACAGGCCGCGCCAACGCCCTTGGCCTTATACGGCGTCGATGGACAACTTCTGGCTCAAAATGACGCCCACAAAGACCTGTTTGCGTCCGAGGGACGGGAGGACCTTCACGCACGGCTCGACAAGCCCGAATTGGCGGGCAAAATTATCCTGCGCGTATTGGCCGAAGGTCTTTACAGCCGCTCCCTCACGCTGAAAACCAAATTTGGGCGCCGCGCGTTCCGGCTGGCGGCAAAACGCACCGCGCACCCCCAAACAGGCGCCCCCGCCCTCGTCCTCCATCTTCAGGATATCCACGATTCACGGCAGACATGGAAAGATATGGCGCGCGCCCTCAAGGGGGTGACCCCTCATACCGGTGGAGTGACGGCCGCGCCCGGCGCGCCGCAAACGCCCTCTTCCGCCGCAGCTGATGACCGCGCGGATAAAGCAGACGCCGAAGGACAATTGATCGCTTTTCTTGACGCCTTTCCGCAAGGCGTTATTTCCATGGATGAAAACGGCGCCATTATCCATGTCAATCCGGCGGCGCGCCACATGCTCTCTAAGTTCGACATGCTCAAACGAGGGAGCGCCGATCCCGAATCCCTGGAGGGCAAACCCTTTGCTGAACTGTTTGACGCGAATCTACGCAAGCAGATTTTGTCGCGCCTTCTCGACAGTCCCGACCGGGAACTCGCGAATAGAATTATCTCAAAAGGAGAGCACGCCTTCGTGCAAGAGCTTGATTGCGGAGGAGGCTTGATGCTGGGGCTCGGCGCACTTTGGCAAAATGACCACTTGCGATTTTTCGCCACGCTCAGAGATGCGGCCGAAGAGCAAAAAAAGACAAAGACGCTTGAGCGGGAACGAGATCAGGCAGAGGCCCGCAGCAATCAGAAATCAAATTTTATTGCAACGCTCAGCCATGAAATGCGCACGCCGCTTAACGCCATTATTGGGTTTTCCCAGGTTATGAACCAGGAACATATGGGACCCATGGAAAATCTTCGCTACAAAGAATATGTTGCCGATATATACGCCAGCAGTACATTTTTGCTGAGCCTGGTGAATGACCTTCTCGACATGTCAAAGATTGAGGCGGGGCATTTCAATGTCGATCAGGAAGACGTCGATCTGAAGACGATCATCGGCGATTGCACATCCCTCGTCCGCCCCTTAGCCAATAAAGGAAAAATCGGCATTCACGCCAATGTGGAAGGGCGCCTTCCGCATATTGTGGCGGACCCTCGAAGCGTGCGCCAAATTCTCCTCAACCTCATATCCAACGCCATCAAATTCAGCCACGCCGGAAACGACGTTTATGTGGCCGCGACTTCCAAGCAGGACGGGGCCGTCACTTTAAGCGTCCGCGATACAGGCATGGGCATGTCCGAAGATGAAATGAAATGCGCTTTGGAGCCTTATAAGCAGACGGCGTCGGCGTCCCGCACGCAGGCCAAGGGCACGGGTCTTGGCCTGCCACTGGCCAAAGCCCTTGCGGAAGCCAACAAAGCCGTCTTCTCGATTTCCAGCGTTCCCAATCAGGGAACAAAAGTGACCATCATCTTCCCCAGCACTCTGGTGCTCGCCGAATAAGTATGCACAATGCGCTGCGTTTCAATCAGCACATGATGATTTTCTGTGTGCGCAATTTATAAAACGGGAAATAATAATGAAGCGGTCTTTTTTTTGGGATAAAATTGCCAAGCGCTATTCAAAACAGCCCGTCGCCGATGAAGCGGCGTATCAAAAAAAATTGGAGGCGACACGCGATTACTTATCGCCTGAAATGGAGCTATTGGAATTTGGCTGCGGGACGGGATCGACCGCCATCACTCTTGCGCCTTATGTGAAACATATTCACGCAATTGATATTTCATCAAAGATGATAGAAATCGCGCAAGGCAAAGCCGCCGCAAAAGATATCGGTAATATTACATTCAAACAATCGACCATCGACGATTACAACGCAGGCGCAGGCGCCATGGACGCCGTGTTGGGGCACAGTATTTTACACCTTCTGGATAATTGGCAAGAAGTCATCTCCAAGGTTTATGACATGCTGAATCCAGGCGGTGTTTTCGTCACAAGTACGGCGTGCATTGCGGATGAGATGAAATATTTCAAATATATTGCGCCAATTGGAAGATTGCTTGGTTTGACGCTCCAGGTCTTCACTTCGCAAGAATTGGAAGACGCATTGACCGCCGCCGGTTTTGAAATCAGCCGCCAATGGCGGCCTGGCGCAGGCAAATCTGTATTTATTGTGGCAAAAAAAGCCGCCGCCGCCACGGAATTGCCAAAGTAGAAGACTAGCCCTAGGCTCTCACATTGTGACTCTCACCAAGGGCGGGCTGTTTAAATGCGCAAATTATTTCTCGGACTGATTGTATTGGCCCTGGCGATCGTCGGGGTGCTGATTGCGGCGCCCTCTTTTATTCCCGCCGAAGTTTACCGCGGCCCCGTGGCCGCCGCGCTGGCGCGCTCCACAGGGCGGGATGTCTCTATCGACGGCGACGTCGCCTTAAGCTTCTTTCCCCGGTTTGAAATTCTTCTTCAAGACGTCACTGTCGGAAATTCCCCTAACGGAAAAGCGGCGTATTTCGCTAAAATGGAAGAGCTGGATGTGGTCATCGATCTCCTGGCTCTGCTCAAGGGCTCCGTCAGGGTTGATCGTTTTGAACTCATCTCGCCAGACATCAATTTGGAGGATTCGGCCAAAGACGAACCCAATTGGTCATTTTCACCGCATCAGGACGCATCTCAAGCCCCTGTCTCCACATCTCAAGATTCAGCCGCGCCATCCCCGTTCACGCCCGCACTCGACCTTTCAGATATCAGCCTGAGAGACGTGCGCCTGGTGAATGGGCGCGTGAAATATCGCGATAAGGACGGCGCCGTC
>JAJFIM010000011.1 GCA_021774995.1 Alphaproteobacteria bacterium
CAGGTTTTGCGGCGCCGGAAAAAAGGACGGCGCGCCGGGCCGGCGCTTGAGGATTGCGGCGTCATTTGGCGTCTCCTTTGTTGGCGTTATCATCTCTCGGGGCAGGTCTGTCTCGGCGTTCCCCGCGATCCCTGTCTCCCCGGTCTCTGTCCCCACGCGGACGTCTGTCGTCGCGGCCGCCTCGATTGCTCAATATAGCCGATTCACCGGTTTCATGCTCATCAACGCGCAAAGTCAGAACGCGGAGAACATCTTCGTTGAGGCTCATTTGACGCTCCATCTCGGCGACAGCTTCATGCGGCGCGTCGATATTTAGCAGCGCATAATGGCCTTTTCGATTCTTTTTGACTCTGTAGGCGAGGCTGCGCAAACCCCAGTTTTCAATCTTTGATACGCTGCCGCCCCCAGATTCAATAATTTCTTTGAGTGAAGCGGTAAGAGCATCAACTTGTTGCGGAGAAATATCCTGACGTGCGATCAGCACGTGTTCGTAAAGGGGCATAAATCCCAATCCTGTCCGTTGCGGGCTTGCGGCGCCTGAAACCACCCCATGGCGGATTCAGACGATGGATCGTCAAGCCGGTGAGGGGGCTCCGCCACCTCCCATCACTGTAAGTTTTCACGTAAACGCGTGAATGTGCACAGCGCTTGCGACCGCACGCCCATGGAAGAACAGGCATTTAAACGGAAAACAAAGAGCTGGCAACCCTGATCGCGCCAAAATCCGCTCTCTTGACAGGTCTGGATCAACAGGTATCAAGAGAATCTCTTTTTCAGAGCCATACTTTGATGAAAGAGGCTAATCAACGGAAGGAAGGGTAATTGATGCGCGCGTTCATTTTTCCCGGTCAGGGATCTCAAGCGATCGGCATGGGGAGAGAGCTTGCCGCCGCTCTCCCTTCAGCCCGGGAAGTTTTCGAGGAAGTGAATGATGCTTTGAATCAGAATCTTTCACATCTTATGTGGCAGGGAGATATCAAAGACCTCACACTGACTGAAAATGCGCAGCCTGCCTTGATGGCCGTGAGTATAGCGGTTATTCGAGCACTGGAGAAGGAGTGCGGCATGAACGTGGCTGATTCCTGCGCTTTTGTTGCGGGTCATTCTCTCGGTGAATATACGGCGTTGACGGCGGCAGGTGCGCTTAGCCTCACCGACACGGCCCGCTTACTTAAAAAGCGGGGACAAGCCATGCAGCAAGCGGCGCCCGTCGGAGAGGGATCGATGGCGGCTTTAATCGGGCTTGATTATGAAGCTGTTGTAGAAGTGGTGAAGGCGGCTGCTGAGCATGAAGTGTGCGCGGCGGCCAATGATAACGCGCCAGGCCAGGTGGTTATAAGCGGCGCAAAGGCGGCCGTTGAGCGGGCCATGCGTCTGGCGACTGAAGCGGGGGCAAAACGGGCCCTGGAATTGCCTGTCAGTGCGCCTTTTCATTGCGCTTTGATGGCGCCCGCCGCGGAAGTAATGAGAGAAGCGCTTGGACAGGTGAACCTCACGCAACCGTGTGTGCCCCTCGTGGCAAATGTCACTGCGCAGACGTGCAGCGACCCCGATGCGATCCGGGATTTACTGGTGCAACAAGTGACGGGTATGGTGCGGTGGCGTGAGAGCGTTATCTTTATGGTGGAGCAGGGAGTTGAGAGTTTTGTTGAGCTTGGTGCAGGTAAGGTTCTGACTGGACTTGTAAAAAGGATCAGTCGGGATGTCGCGCCAATGCGCGTGGGTACGCCGGAAGATATTGAGACTTTTGCACGTATAATTTAAAGAGTGCACGCGCAACAATTCCCAATCTAAAAAATTAAAAATGAGGTGGAAATGTTTGAATTAAATGGCAAACATGCTCTTGTGACGGGAGCGTCAGGCGGTATTGGCTGGGATATAGCCACAGCACTGCACGAACAAGGGGCGCACATTGCCATATCGGGCACGCGCCGGGAAAAATTAGATCAACTTGCTGAGCAACTGGGGGGACGCGTGCATGTACTGCCCTGCAATTTGTCGGACCGCGGTCAAGTGGATGATTTGCCGAAACAAGCAGTCGCGGCCATGGGCGGGCTAGACATATTAGTTAACAATGCGGGCATCACGCGCGATAATCTCATGATGAGACTAAAGGATGATGATTGGGATCAGCTCATGGAAGTGAATTTGACTGCTTATTTTCGCCTGGCGCGCGCTGTGTTGCGGGGCATGATGAAAGCGCGCTGGGGGCGTATTATAGGCATCACGTCGGTTGTCGGCGTTACTGGGAATGCGGGACAAGCCAATTATGCGGCAGCAAAAGCAGGGATGATTGGTATGAGCAAAGCGCTGGCTCAAGAGGTCGCCAGTCGTAATATAACGGTAAATTGTTTAGCGCCAGGATTCATTGAATCTCCCATGACCGAAGGCCTTCCTGAAGCGCAGCAGCAAAAGCTCCTACAATCCATCCCCGCAGGGCGTTTGGGGGTGGGCCGGGATATCGCTTCCAGCGTGGTTTTCCTGGCGAGTGAGGAAGCGGCGTACATAACCGGGCAGACCCTGCACGTGAATGGCGGCATGGCCATGATTTAACCCGTCATAGGCGTCAAATAATGTCAGGCGATGCGCGATGCATGTTGGCGGGGGTCATGGAAAAAGGGGTGTCTTTCCTGAGAAAGTGTGTTACGTACAGCCCGCGATTCCGGAAAGAACAGGCCATTAAAACGAGGTTTTAGGCCGATTCATCCATCGTTCACTGGGTTTGCCCGGGGGGCGCGCACTAACCGACTTCGTAGCCAAATTTAAGAGGGCCCAAGCATGAGCGACGATATTGCAACCCGCGTAAAAAAGATTGTGGTTGAACATTTGGATGTTGAACTGGAAAAGGTCCAGAACAATGCGAGCTTCATTGATGATCTCGGCGCGGATAGCCTGGATACCGTAGAACTCGTGATGGCGTTCGAAGAAGAATTCAGCATTGAGATCCCTGATGATGCTGCTGAAACCATCCAAACAGTCGGCGACGCCGTTAAATTTATCTCAGAAAAAGCGGCTTAATCTTCCGCTGCTTGATACTGATAATCGGATATATAGATGAGGCGCGTTGTCATCACCGGAATGGGGCTGATCACGCCGCTCGGCTGCGGAGTGGAGCCGGTGTGGCGCAGACTCATTGCAGGAGAATCCGGCGCCGGTCCGATTGACCGATTCGACGTTTCAGATCTTCCGTGCCGAATTGCCTGTCAGATTCCTGAGGGGCGGACGAGCGATGGATACTTTAATCCAGATGATTGGATATCGGCGCGTGATCGCAATAGGCTTGATAACTTTATTGTCTATGGGCGTGTTGCGGCCCGGCAAGCGGTTCAGCACTCCGGTTGGGTAGCTGATACGGAAGAAAAAAAATGCCGTACCGGTGTGATGATTGGATCTGGGATCGGTGGGCTCAACAGGATTTCTGAGACGGCCGTAACTTTGGCCGAAAAAGGCCCAAAGAAGGTTAGTCCATTTTTTATCACCGGGTCGCTCATTAATCTGGTGTCAGGGAACGTTTCCATTGAATTTGGCTTTAAGGGGCCTAATCACGCCGTGGTTACGGCCTGTTCGAGTGGAGCCCACGCCATTGGGGATGCGGCGCGCCTCATCAGGCTGGATGATGCAGACGTCATGGTCGCCGGGGGTACGGAAGCGGCCATTGGACGGCTTGGTCTGGCTGGCTTTGCCGCCGCAAGAGCGCACACGACCCATTATAACGATGAACCCACGCGTGCTTCGCGGCCTTATGATAAAGATCGAGACGGTTTTATCATGGGGGAAGGCGCGGGAATTGTCGTCTTAGAAGAGCTTGAGCATGCGCGCGCACGAGGGGCAAACATAATTGCGGAAATTCGAGGCTATGGACTGTCAGGTGATGCTTACCACGTCACGGCCCCGGCTGCTGACGGCGATGGAGCCTACCGGGCGATGGAAGCTGCTCTGAAACGCGCTGGACTGCATCCTCGAGATATCGATTACATTAACGCTCATGGCACCTCAACACCGCTCGGCGATGAGATTGAGCTTGGCGCCGTTTCGCGTCTTTTTGGCGAGGACGCCGGCCGCACAAGTATGTCATCGACGAAATCGGCCATTGGTCATCTTCTAGGGGCGGCCGGCGCCGTTGAGACTATTTTTAGCGCTTTGGCCATCCGGGATAATATTGCCCCTCCCACTCTCAATCTTGATAATCCTTCAATCGATACACCAATTGATCTGGTCCCACTAAAAGCTCAAAAACGCGAGATAAATGCAGCCTTGACCAATTCCTTCGGTTTTGGCGGTACGAATGCCAGCTTGATTCTGTCGGCGGCGCCTCATTGACGGTTAAGTCTTTGCCGGTAATCTGTGTTAATAGATGACCTTAAGCCTGAGCGAGTGGCGTTGACTGAAGATAGCGAACATACAACCGAGACCGTCAGCAAAGAACCGGCCAGCAGGTTTCGGAAAATTGCGCTCGTCGCGGGAATATTGTTCCTGTTACTCACTATTATTGCGGGTAGTGCGGCAGGTGGCGCTTTTTTATATGGCAAGCGCCAATTTGAAGCGCCAGGACCATCATTAAACACGATCTCTGAGGACTATATCTATACGCTTCCGCGCGGTCGGGGATTGATGGAGATTGCGCAAAATTTAGAAGACAAAGGTCTGGTTACCAATGCCTGGATTTTCCGATTGGGCGTGATGTGGTTTAACGCCCAATCGCAGCTTAAGGCAGGTGAATACGCCATTCCACCCCAGGCGAGCATGGCCCAGATCATGGATATACTCCGGCAGGGAAAATCCATTCTCTATAAATTTACGGCGCCCGAAGGACTTACAAGTCAACAAATCATACGCCTGATTGAAGCCGACGAAACGCTCACCGGCCCGATTGACGTCACGCCCGCCGAAGGAATGCTGTTGCCCGAAACCTATTTGTTTCAACGCGGGACGACGCGCAGCGAATTGATCGCCCAAATGACAAAAGCGGCGCAAGATACATTGGAGAGACTCTGGGCGGGCCGGGCCGAGGGTTTGCCTGTTTCCAGCCCGGAAGAAGCGCTTATCCTGGCTTCGATCGTGGAGAAAGAAACCGGATTAGAGGGGGAACGGCCTCGTGTTGCCGCAGTCTTTATCAATCGTTTGAATCGCGGAATGCGATTGGAATCAGATCCCACCGTAATATACGGTCTTACAAAAG
>JAJFIM010000101.1 GCA_021774995.1 Alphaproteobacteria bacterium
CTTGCTGGAAACGGATGAGACGGCCACGGCGCCCGGCGCGTTCGAAATCCTGGGCTGCAAACTTAAAACCCAATTCTCGAACAATATCCGTAATAATTTTGGCTTTCTCAACCGCGCGGCGCCGGGCGGCGTGGGCGCTAAAGACAAACTATTTGTACAGGAAGGCCGCAAAGTATTTAAAGATGTCGTGCCGATGGTCTCAAACCTTATCCTCGACCATCTAAAGCAAGAGGACATCCCGCCCAGCGCCTTGCGTCGTCTGTGGCTGCACCAGGCCAATATTCATATGAATGATTTTATCGGCCGCAAGGTTCTCGGCCGCGATCCGACCCCAAGCGAAGCGCCCAATATCCTCGATGAATACGCCAACACGTCATCGGCCGGATCGATCATCGCTTTTCACAAGCACAAAGCGGACTTCGAACCGGGAGACATCGGCCTCATCTGCTCTTTTGGCGCCGGCTACTCCGCCGGTTCCGTCATTGTACGGAAGATGTCGTGAGAGCCGCAAATTAGAGGCGCGGCGCTTCAGGTGAACGGGTTTTGAACTATTCTGAACTAAAATTTACACCTCCAGCGCACTTAACCCTTTTAGAGGAGAAAGAGAGGCCCGCGGACCGCAAGGGCCGTTGGTGGGTGAGGGTTTAAACCCTGTCCATATTCCCGGACGTCTATAACGCCATAATGCGCCGGTGCGTCGTCTTATTTCTCCTGAGAAATTTTAATCATCGTCCCCGGGCGCGCGCCGCATTTTCTTGAGGCCTCCCCGCCGCGCTTTGGATTGCAGGCGTTTTTGATGGACTTTCAGCGGCGTGCGGGTGGGTTTGCGCAAAGCCGGACGATTGGCCGCTTCACGAAGCAGCGCGATGAGACGCGCCCGCGCATCCTCGCGGTTTTGCGCTTGAAAGCGAAAATTTGACGCCGTGATCACAAGAACGCCGTTGCGGGTCATGCGCCGGCCCGCAAGGCGCGCCGCACGGGCACGGACGAAACCCGGCAATGACGGCGAATGCATCACATCAAAGCGCAATTGCACGGCGGAAGAAACTTTATTGACATTCTGCCCACCCGGACCGCCAGCGCGGATGAATGTCTCGGTGATCTCTTTTGGGTCAAGGAATATGCTGTCTGTAATCTGGATCATAGGGCGTCAATAACCCATCCGCCCCACGATTGACCAGCTGGAATTTGAGTTTAACTTAAGGGCGAGGGGGTAACGCGCGCCACTTTAAAGGTGCGTTGCTCACCGTCATGCTCAGTGATGGAAACATATTCGCCGGGCGCAAAAACGTGATTTCCCATTCGAAAGAGCGGTTCGTCTTCCTCTTCGTCCATGCCGGTGTAATGAAACATCCACCTGTCTCCAAGGTGGATCAGGCGGCCATGTTCTTCTGCTTCATCGCCCCAAAAGCGCCGGACATAACAGTCCGCCGCATGATGGTTCCACATTTCTTTGCTGATATGACCCTCGCTGTCGAGCGGTGCGTTAAACTCATAGCCATGATTAGCGCTGCCTTCAGGAAACTCATTATTGCGCGCGAGTTCCAGACGAACTTTTTGTAACGGCATGGATAAACCTTTCCCTCTCTGTTTTAACCTGCTGTCTAATGGGCCATCAAGACCGGTATGGTGGCGTGATCAAGAATATATTGGGTGACCCCGCCTAAGATCATTTCCCGGACCCGGCTGTGTCCATAGGCGCCCATAACCAGAAGATCGCTGCCTTCCGTTGTGGCCTGTTTGAGAATCGCTTCCCCGATAGGCTTGCCCTCAGGATCGACAAAGCTTGTCGCCGGTTTAATTGAATGAAGGCCAAGATATTCCGCCAACACATTCGTCACGTCGCTTTTCACGCCCTTTTCGCTAAGATGTTCCTGCGCGCTCAGCACTTTGACGCTTTCCGCCTGCTTCATGAAGGGCAGAGCCCCTTTGGCCGCATTCGACGCTTCCGCGCTGCCGTCCCACGCCAGCGTGACGTTCCGGCCCACCGAGCCGGCGTAATCGGCGCGGGGCAGGATAAGTACGGGCCGTCCGGCGCTGAGCAAAACTTCGACCAAAGCGCGCGAGAGCCCCAGCGATGATTCGGCCCCGCCGACAAACAGCGCCAGATCGCTGAGCCATGACGAGCGCGCGGCAATATCGCCGGCATCGCCGTCAATCTGATCAAAGCGCGCCGTGGCGCGGCCCGCGGGCGGGGCGCTCTCGATAACCTCAATGTCATTGTCCCGCGCGGCCTGGGTCATGGCGGTGCGGATGGCCACGCAGGCGTTCTCTGCCGCCTGATTCATGCTGTCGATCACCTCCGGGATGACCATGCCGGGACTCCCTCCCCCCAAATAAGGCAAAACCTGATAGGGCTCAGGGCGAATAAACAACACCTGACAAAAGGCGTCGAACTTTTTGGCGACGCTAAAACTGGTCGACAACATGCCCGCATCCCGGTCACTGCCGCTGAAGGGAACAAGAATTCTTCGATAAGCCATAATCATCCTCTTTCATGTAATATCCCCAGCTTCCGCCAGGATTTTATCGGGGACAGATGCACTCCTTCATTATATAAAACTGTATTATTCAGATTCCAGATCCCCTTTGATCTAAATCAACAAGTCAGTGTCCATCATGGCGGCTAGAGAAAGAAAAGCACAGCGTAAACCCCGCGCCAAGCCCAAACCGGCGCGCGCCTGGCAGCGCATGCTGAGCGGGCGGCGCCTCGACCTGCTGGCGCCCTCGCCGCTCGATATCGAAATCGAAGACATCGCGCACGGTCTGGCGCGATTGGCGCGGTGGAACGGGCAGACCTTAGGAAATTACCCCTATTCCGTTGCGCAGCATTCGCTTTTTGTTGTTGATATCTGCACTGTTTTTCGACCCCTCTGGCCCGCCAAATGGAAACTCGCCAGTCTGCTGCATGACGCGCCGGAATACGTCATCGGCGATCTGATCAGCCCGTTCAAAGCCGCCGTGGGAATCGACTACAAAGCTTTTGAACAAAAACTTGAAAGCGCCGTGCATCTGCGCTTCGGTCTGCCGGCGCATCTGCCCGCTTCTGTTGAACAGGTGATCAAACGCGCCGATATTGCGAGCGCCTATTTCGAAGCTGTGCACTTAGCTGGTTTTACGCCAGAGGAAGCGGGAAAGATATTCGGAAAGCCGCGCCAGGCGGGCGCCGTCACCCTGACGCCCATCTCCACGCGGGAAGCGGAAAAGCGCTTCCTCAGGCGGTTCCAAAATTTGGCGGCGGAAGCGGAATTGTTGCCTCTCCCAACGGCAAAACAAGTGTAGACTGAACCAACGCATGGCGAATTCCAAATCACATAAAGCTCACCAGCCCAGCCAATCGGGCGCTCACTATGACATCATGGTGGGATTGAGCGCGGTCATTGTCACCGTCAGCAAGGAAACGCCGTGCGTGCTGGTGGTCCGCCAGAATCAAGAGCCGGAGAGTTGCGATTCCGCCGCCCTCCCCTCCGGGACTTTTGAACCCGCGCTGCACCCAACGCTCGAGACAGGCTTGCGCGCCTGGGTGCAGGCTCAAACTTATCTGGAGCTTGGCTATGTTGAGCAGCTCTACACCTTTGGCGATCGCGGCCGGGAAGAACCGGACCCAGGCTCCGCCGGCGCCTCCGGCCAGGCGCACTCCTTGTCGATCGGCTATCTGGCGCTGACCCGCGACGCGCCCAAACTGCGCGCGCCCGATAATATTTGGCGGAGTTGGTATCACTATCTCCCGTGGGAGGATTGGCGCGAAAGCCCACCCCGCATGATCGCCGAAAACATTGAACCGGCCCTAAAGCGTTGGGCCGACGCCGCCCCCGACGCCGCAGTCAAACGCACCCGGCGGGAGCGCGCCCGGTCGTGTTTCGGTTTTGGACATCTTGCCTGGGATGAAGAAAAAGTGCTGGAGCGCTATGAGCTCTTGTTCGAGGCGGGTCTTGTGGCTGAGGCGCATCGGGGACAAACCGATCCGGCGCACAGCGCGGCGCTTCTGGGCACGCCCGCCATGAGTTTTGACCACCGGCGCATTCTCGCCACCGGCATGGGGCGTCTGCGCGGCAAACTGAAATATCGCCCCGTCGTGTTTGAACTCATGCCGCCCGCTTTTACCTTGCTGCATTTGCAACGCACCGTCGAGGCGATCTCCGGCGTGCGCCTGCACAAACAAAATTTCCGCCGCCTGGTGGAAAAGGAAGGCCTGGTGGAGGGCACAGGAAAGCTCACCACCAAAACCGGCGGGCGCCCGGCGGAACAATTCCGCTTCCGCCGCGAGGTTATGTCAGAGCGCCCCGCCCCGGGCCTGCGCGTACCCCCTGTGACACGGCGGTAGCGTGCAATGCGCCCGCGAGCTCTCTCGCCCGTTTTATTCTCCGCAGGCGGAGGGTTTATCGCCGATCATGGCCATCACTGCATCGAATTTAGCGATTTCGTTTTCCGCCGGCGCCGGGCCGTCGCCGGACATGAACGCGCCGAATACTGACGCGCCCGCATCATCATAAAACAGCACGCCGCGCACCATCACGTCGTCTTTACCGGGCAGTGCAACTGCGTAAATTGATTTATATAAATCAGGCCGCAAATGGCCCCGCAAGGGCTGCTCGTATTTGATATTGTAATAGTCGCTGACGGCCGAGGGTACGCCTTTGCCGATCGCGCTGGCGATTTCAAAAACATTCATGCCCTTCATGATGAGAAAGGTGACCGGCCCCCATTCGTTCATGGCGTCCCACACTTCGACAAAAGAATCCGCCGACGTAGACGTCATGAAGCCTTCAGGCAGGCCGCTCGCGACCACTTCTTCCGTCAGCCCCAGTTTGCGCGCCGCAATAGCCGGCATCGTGCCGGGGTTTTCGTCATAGAATGATTGAATTTGCCCAGCCTGCTCAGCGCTGGCGCACATCTCATGCGCCGCAACCGGCGCCGCGCCTAAAAACGCCCCCAGCGCCGCCGCCCCGAATAGCCTCCCTGCTTTGACCATAAATTTTCTCCCTCGATTTAAAAAATAAAATAATGCGCCAACTCAACTTGTCATGACCTTATCATATGTCTTTATCATGGCCCAGCCGCCTGGCCATTTTATTGGCTGCGCCTCCTGACTTGACAGTAATGCTCAAATGTAGCATAACTGTTCTTCAGCCCCTTGAAGGGCGCTTTTATTGGCCTTATATATACTCAAAATGAGTATAAGATGGAGTGGCGGCAATGGCGTTAAACCAGATTAATGGCGGGATGAGCGGCCAAATGGCGCAAGAACAAGCGCCTGAAACAGGCCCCGCGCCGCTGGACTACACGCCGGAGATCGCCCGCGCGACCGCCGCGCTTTATGAAAAAGTGGCAGGGGTCATTCCCAAATTCGAATGGGCCGCCTATGCGCCCACTATTCACGCCATCAATACGCTGAAAAAAGAGCGCGGCGCCGTCATTCTCGGCCATTCCTATATGACGCCGGAAATTTATCATTGCGTGGCCGATTACACCGGCGATTCGCTGATGCTCGCCCGCAAAGCCGCGGAAGCCGACGCCGACATTATCGTTCAGGCCGGGGTTCACTTCATGGCGGAGACCTCTAAAATTCTGTGCCCTGACAAAACCGTGCTGATCCCCGATACGCGCGCCGGGTGCTCGCTGGCCGAATCCATAACCGGCGCGGATGTTGTTAAGCTAAAGGAAAAATATCCGGGCGTGCCCGTGGTGACCTATGTCAACACATCCGCCGAAGTGAAAGCCGAATGCGACATTTGCTGCACGTCGTCAAATGCCGTGCAAGTCGTGGAATCTCTGAACGCCCCGCGCGTGATCCTGCTGCCCGATGAATTTCTCGCCAAAAACGTCGCCACCATGACCGACGTCGAGATTATCACCTGGGCCGGGCGCTGCGAAGTGCACGAAAAGTTCACAGTAGAGGATATCGAAGAATTGCGCGGCGCCAATCCCGGCATTGAAGTTCTGACGCATCCTGAATGCCCGCCCGACGTGATGGCGGCGTCCGACTTTGCCGGCTCCACGTCCGATATGAGCAATTACGTCAAACAACGCCAGCCCAAAAACGTGGTGCTGATCACCGAATGCTCCATGAGCGACAATGTGGCGGTGGAAAACCCGGATGTCGACTTCATCCGGCCGTGTAATCTGTGCCCGCATATGAAGCGCATCACGCTGGACAATATTCTGCACGCCCTGCAAACCATGACGCATGAAGTGGTGATCGACCCGGAGATCGCCGCCCGCGCGCGCATTGCCGTACAGCGCATGATCGATCTGCCGGCGCCGGCCGCGGCAGGCCCCAAATTCCGCACCAAGCAGCCTGCGGCGCACGTCACTCTGGTGGCGTAAAATGATGGCCGCCAGCGTTCTTCCCCCTTTGCCCCGCGCCCGCGTGAAGCAGGCTGTGGCCCAAGCGCTGGCCGAAGACCTCGGCGATGCTGGAGACATCACCAGCACGGCCGTTCTGCACGCCGATGCGCGCGCCAAAGCGCAAATCATCGCGCGCGAGGCGGGGCGCGTCGCCGGGCTTGATCTGGCGGCGGCGGCGTTTCGAGCGGTTGACCCCGAGATCGCGCTCACGCTGCGTTCGGCGGACGGGGCGTCTATTGCGGCGGGCGCGGCGCTCCTTGATGTCGAAGGCAATGCGCGCGCCATATTGGCGGCGGAGCGGGTGGCGCTGAATTTCCTGGGGCATCTGTCAGGCGTCGCCAGCGCAACACATGCAATCGTGGGCGCCGTCTCAGACCGGAAGGCGAAGATTTGCTGCACGCGCAAAACCACGCCGGGCCTGCGGATTTTTGAAAAACACGCGGTGTGCGCGGGCGGCGGCGTTAATCATCGTTTTGGCCTTTATGACGGCATACTGATTAAAGACAATCACATCGCCATTGCCAGCGGCGTCGGCCCGGCCATCGAGGCCGCCCTGGCCCATGCCGGACATATGGTGAATGTGGAAGTGGAAGTGGACACTCTGGACCAGCTTCATGAGGCTCTCATTCACCCCGTCGACGCCGTTCTGCTCGACAATATGACGCCGAGCGAGCTTTCCCAGGCGGTCAAAATTATCAATGGGCGCATCATCAGCGAAGCATCGGGCCGCGTCACGGTGGAAACCGCGCCCGCCATCGCCGCTACGGGCGTTGATTACATCTCAGTGGGATGGGTGACGCACAGCGCGCCATGCCTTGATTTTGGCCTCGACTATGCGTCTACGGATTAAGAGCTAGCTGGAGAAGCGATAAAAAATATGGCGGCCAATTTGGACGGTGCGCTTCAGCTTTGCCGCCCATTTGGGATCGACATAGTCGGCGTGATAATGCGTGGCGTCGCCGGTAAGGTCCAAGCCAAAGCCGAGCATCGCTTGCGACGCCAATTGCCCGGCGTCTTGCCATGCGCGGCCCTTGGGCAAAGTGGCGAGGGAACCATCGCAGGTAAAGGAAAACTGGCAGCCGCCTTTTTTATTTTTATCCTGAGGCCCTTGAAAAACAACGCCGCATACGGATTTTGGATAGCGGCGATCTGATACGCGGTTCAGCACCACTTCAGCCACGCCCAAACGCCCGGAATAGGTCTCGCTGCGCGCTTCATAATAAATGGCCTGAGTGAGACAGGTAAGTTCTTGGCCATAGGTCTTGGCGATGGGAAGAAGAGCGCCGCGCGGCGCGAGGCCCGCCTGCTCTGCGGTAAGGGACGCCAACACCACATCCGTCCGGCCGGAAAAAGTCAAATCGGCCCGCGGCGCACTTTGAGCGCCGCCCTCTGCCTTAGGCGCGTTCATCATCAGAAAAAGGCCGCTTAACGCCACAATGACCGCTGCAATGGCGGCGATGTCGCTGGTCTCGGCCTGTTTTTTCATCTTCATCATGCCATTACGCCTGATTTATGCTTAAGAGCGGCTTAACCATACCGTCAGAACCGGTTCATCCGCGCGTTCACCCCGACTCATGCCAGATTCGGGCCACTGGCGCGAGTCTCAAGTGTTTGCGCCAGTTTCCCCGTCATTCAGCCCAGATATGCCAGAATCGGGCCATTTCAAGGGCTCCAAAATGGGAAGCGCCGCTTAAAAATACAGTATTAACTTAACTTGTGTATACTGAATTTGTTAAGGACTCTCTTACCATTTCAAAAGCGGGAGCGTCAATCCGGCAAAGGAGCGCGCGGCGCCTTTGGCGCATGCTCTCTCCTTCGTTTTCAGATAGGCTGGATGGGCTGGGACACTGTTAAAAACTTAGGAGGGTTGGACAATGAAGAAATTGATGTTTTTTCTTGGCGCTGGCGTTATCAGCGCAAGCGCTGCGCAAGCGAGCGAAATTGATACGTGCACGACCTTTACGGATGAACCGCCAAGTGCAGCCGATCAGTTGTTGTGTGCGAAAGAGAAGCAACACGCTGAAGCGTTAGGGCTGCCTGCATCGGATGATGCGACAGTTCTTTCGCTAAACGATCTCTACGAACTTGGCTGGTCGCTGCATTCACTGCAACGCTTTGAAAACGCCAACGACGCGTATGTTTATCGCGTTTATATGGTGCGCGCAGAATAGACTATGCTATGCGCTTATTTTGACAGGAGGGAAGCCGCCATATATATGCCACCCGCCTGATAATCCAGGACCTTCGCCAATATCACTGATCTGTTGAGATCACCATTGCAATATAGATTCCAAACGACTCTTCAGGTGTTGCGCTTGCGGCTCCGTTAGAAAACTAGCCAATACGACTTTCATGCCTCTATAATTAACAGCTACAGACCAATTTGACGCCACTGAACCATCACTGGCGGGTGAATCACTATATAGCTCTGAGATATCAGCCTTATCCATGCGCAATTGATCTGCAGCTCTATTAGCAGACAGCAATTCAATATGAGTAGGGCTTACCTCAAATAATACTTTCTTTTTCGAAGCAACAAAAAAAAGGCCTGCAATAAGTCGTATAAATCCATAGAAAAGAGCAGCAGCGCCAAATAACCCAGTTACTAGAAAGACTGCACCTCCACCCAACAAATAGCTTAACAACATGAAAATTATTGCACCTACCGTTACTCCTGCTCCCAGTTTAAGTATGCTTAACGGATTTTGTTTCACGGTAAAAACAACTGCATCTCCTTTTTTTTCTTCATTGATCCAATCCATGCTTTTCCTCCTTTATTTGTAATTCTTATATTCACAGCTCCTAATCATAACTATTGCGAGAACCCTAATATTTATCCCCTCGCGCCTTTGACGAGGCGGTCGAGAGAAAGTGCGCCGGGTCCATAGGCCATGATGTAAAGCAAAGCCACGGCCCAGGTGGAATGCACCGCCCATGCTTCCGGATAGACAAACAATTGAATCACCAATGTCATGAACAAAAGCGCGGTAGCACTGAGGCGCGAGGCCAATCCCACCAGAATAAGAACGGAAAACACATGCTCCGAAAGGGTCGCCATGACGGCTGCGACATCTGACGGAATTAGCGGCACGTTGTATTCATTTTTGAACAAATAATATGTGCTGGGAGAAATGGTAAATCCATCCACCTTGGTGCGCGCCGATTGCCAGAAAACGATGAACATGGAAAAGCGCGCCAGAACGCCGACCAGAGAGGCGGGAATCCATTCATACAACGATATCACTTTGGTGAATAAATTCTTACCCTGGTCAAAAAGAGAAGGCGAGCTTTGCGGGACATCGGCCATGGAGCATATCTCCTTTTAGAGATGAAAAGCGGTGAAAGTTTCGCCGGCAAAAAGCTGTTGCAGGCTGGTTTGCAGATCAAAGACCGGATCTTGTTCCGCCGCCGTCTCGTAAGAATCGATAAGTGTCTTACCCGACTCCAAAGCTTCGAGCAGAGCGAAAGCCGCCGGGGTCAGGGTTCTCACCTCGACCTCAAGGCGCGGGCGAATGATCAAAATATGATTGCCGCCCTGATCCAGACTGATATGTTTTTCTTCTTTGTCTTGCTCTTCCGCCCTATTGGCCTCCCAGATCGCGGCAATTGGAAAATCGGAAGCCAGAAAATAGCGGCTGGGATGAAGCGTCAGACGCAGGTTTTCAAAAGCGTCAGGGGGGAGATTTTGAAGATCTTGAAGATTCAAGGGCGGCGCGTCAGGCGCATGATAAGCCTGAAGCCAGTGATATTCCAGCCGGGCCACATCGGGCAAATAAGGATGAGCGGAGGCGGCAGGAAAACCTGCCAGGAAATCTGCGAATTCCGCTCCGTACACGGATAGGCGCGCTTCCCTTGGCGGATGCGCCTTGATGAATTCCGAGCTGAGAAATCCAAAAAATCCCGCACCAACTAGAGTGTGAATAGCAGGAAAGTTGGCCGCCAGCGCTTCCGTCAAGCTGGACACCACGTTATTGCGGTAAACCGCTAAGCGGGCTTCGGCGCCATATCCTTCCAATTCGTCATAAGGGATCAGAAGGGGCCGCGCGGGGTCGGTGTTTTCCCCCAGAAGCATTTCGCCGAAACAGCCCTGGCATTCACGCAAGTCGGGCATGGGGACTCAGTTTCTCCGTCTTGGCAGGATTCTGGACGGCGCCACGCACAGCGGCGCTTTTTGCATCTGCTTTTTGCGCTTCGGCTAGCAACACATCCCAAGAGGGGATATGCCGATCCCACTCGATCAATGTCGGTACATGGGGCGCGCGCGCCATATAGTCAGCATACAGCGTCCATACC
>JAJFIM010000102.1 GCA_021774995.1 Alphaproteobacteria bacterium
TCTCAGGATGGTAAAACGACAGGCCTGTTCGCCATGAAGGACGCCCCTGATGAAAAAGATGACGACGGCCAACCGCAATAAGAGCGCGATTCCCAATGCCCTCCCGCCGATAACAGTCTTTTAACTTGGAAACTCAATTCCAGTGAGTGACTTAAGGTCCTTATTTACGCCGTACAAATGTTGGCTCAGCCATTCTCGATCATCCGGCGTTAATTTCGGAATGTTTTTCGAAATCATTTGTTCCAACAATCGGTGAGAAAAAACCGGCGTCAAACGTTTCACAGCCTGGCTTAAGGTCTTCATCCCTTTTTCACCGCCCATAAGAGTGCGCAGGGCGCGGCCGGCCCCGCGGTATTGAAAGGACTGATTTTTGGGGCGCTCAGCCTGAAGCTCAATCGGTATGGGCTCAACGCCAATAAAATTTAAACACGCACTGGCGACCTCGACCGGGTCGTGAATAAGAGACCGAAAGTCAATGAAATGGAACGCAGAAAGGTCAAAATACGCTAAAAATGCGTGGATCTGGGCCACGTAACAGCTGGGTGAAAGATACCCGGAATTATGATTCACGGCATCTCTCAAATCACGCTTTTCATCCCCAGCGCGGACCGTGTGCCAATAGGCTGAAAACATCCGATCTACCGGATCCCGCATAATATAAATGAACTTAGATTCCGGGGATAATTTATGAATGCGCTGTGGAACCGTCTCATCAGCTAAGCCAGATTTCTCACTCAACCGGGCCATGGTATAACTGGTCGAGGCGTCAATCAAAACACCCGAATCCGTTGCAAAACAAGAGCGATACCACTCCACCCCTCGATCCCACTGGCTGGAGTAGAAATGGGGTTCTTTGGGATTTGATAACACTATTGAGGGATGCTGATCCAACAAATACGCCAGAGTAGTTGTTCCAGCCTTCTGGGCCCCAATAATACAGACGGCGGGGGGGAAGCTCATGGAAAACGGTCTCACTATCTGGCGGCTCAAATATCGCGAACGGCTTGGTACGTAAATGGACGAAAGTATCGTTAAATCAATTGCACACAGACTCATAACAATTTATTGGCAAACAGTAGAATTCACATACAATTGCCTGAGATAGTTTAATCACACACTCTTGGAATCGGTTATATCAACAAGCCGCCATGCTTCATCCATCAATATCCGATATGGCCTTCTTTGAGAAAGGCGACAGCCCCTGGCTTCTAGTAACGGTAGATGCCGAAGAGGAATTTGATTGGTCGACCTTCTCAGCGACTGCGCAAAGCGTCACCTCCCTCAGCGCGCAAGGCAAAGCCCAAGATATTTTCAGTCGGCATAAAGTCCAACCGGTCTATTTTGTTGATTATCCGGTCGTCAGCCAAGACGCCGGCTACAGACCCCTTGAGGAACTCCACACCCAAGGCCTTTGCCATATCGGGGCTCATCTTCACCCCTGGGTCAACCCGCCTCTCAGGGAAGAAATTTCGCCTCGGAATAGCTATCCTGGCAATCTGGAACAAGGCCTTGAATATGAAAAACTTGCGCGGTTAACAGATTTGATTGAGCGCCGATTTGGCGCTCGCCCAACATCTTACCGGGCCGGGCGCTATGGCGCGGGCCCCAACACAGGCGCCATTCTGGATCGATTAGCCTATAAAACAGATTTTAGCGTTCTGCCCTTGACTGATTTACGCAAGCAAGAAGGGCCAGACTTTCGCTCCTGCCCTTCCAAGCCTTATTGGTTTGGACCTCAAAAACAGCTTCTTGAAATTCCTATGACTGTTGGTATATTAGGTTTACTTAGCCCCTTTGGCGCCGCCATTCACAGCGCCCTCGATAAGCCCCTTAGTGAGCAATTCAAACTATGGGCTTTTCTAGCGCGTTGCCGAATATTAGACCGCATCAAATTATCCCCCGAAGGCGTATCGCTCAATGAAGCCAAAAGGCTCACCCGGTCACGCCTAAGCCAGGGACAAAATATATTCGTCGTCACTTATCACAGCTCCTCTCTCGTTCCAGGCAACACGCCTTATGTGGCCTCACAGGCTGACCTGGACCGCTTCCATGCCTGGCTTGATGGTTATTTACATTTCTTCACTGAAGAAATTGGCGGAACATCGGTTTCTCCTGATTTCATTCTTGAACAGGCCTCAAAGCACAAGCAGTCTGAAGTCATCTCCTCTCAACCCCTCCGCACTATATCAAAACCTTCAAAACTACACATACACGAAGCCCCCATCAGAAGTCGTTTTACTTGACATGATTTTTATTTTCGGCTCCCCCAGATCAGGCACCAGCTGGTTAGCTAAGATTTTTGACAGCCACCCAAGCGTCCTTTATCGACATGAACCCGATACAATACTCAGATGTACTGAGTTCCCCGCTTATTGCGATCCTGATGACTATCACCAATACCTCACAAACGCTCAGAATTATATCGACACTATCATGCGCATCCGCACCAGTAAGGTCGTCGGTTCCGTGCCTGTTTTTCCTAAAAGCTATCAGGGATCGCTGGCGCGGGTCATTCGCGGCGGAATTGCGCTTTCAGCCAAACTCGGTGAGCAATTGGTATTTATTGGTCCTTATGTTCGCAAAATTCCTATCCCTGATCTTATCGGCCCGCACGCACCTCCACCCCAACTCGTCATGAAATCCATCGCCGCTCTAGGACGTACTGGCCTTTTTCTTCAAGCAAAACCCGGCGCCAAAGCGGTTTTGATAATCCGGCACCCGTGCGGACATATCGCTTCCGTTCTGAAGGGGTTGGACATGGGAAAATTCGACAGTTCAATCCCCATCACCGAAGATTTCGGCGTGTATTCTGATTTATCGCAAACGCGAGAGGCAAAAAAATACGGCGTCACTTTCGAACGCTTTAAATCCATGACGCCTGTTGAACGCCTGGCTTGGCGCTGGGCCATATCAAATGAAAAAGCTATGAATGAATTAGATCTGTTTGAAAAAACACGCACCATCCGTTATGAAGATTTATGCGAACAACCTGAACGGCTCGCCCGCGATTTATTTGAATTTTCAGAATTAAATTGGAATGATCAGACGGAAGTTTTTGTGCAGGCGAGCGTTTCTCATCAAGGTTCAGAGAGATTTTATCAAGTCTTTAGAGACCCCAAGAAATCCGCTTCTAAATGGAAACAACAACTTCCCACAGAACAAATCGACTGTATTTTATCTTCCATTAAGCACACAAGACCGGGGAAGCTCTTTACTTAAACGCCGCCAGGCTGTGCTTTATGAGTCGTTACGTCAATTCTTGCGTCAGTTTCTCAATTTTTTTTGCGTTTTCGTCCCAAGTAAAGCCCCTGGTCTCTATTTGCGCGCGCGCGCCTTTCCCCAAGCGGGTGCGTAATTTTTCATCATGACACAGAATATCCAAGGCGGATGAGAAAGCGTTTTCATCGTCTGGATCAAACAAATAGGCTGAAACCCCGTGGCTGACAATGTCGCGGATATTTTCCTGATCAGGCGCGATAATAGCCCGGTCCAAAGCCATATATTCAAATATTTTCAATGGCGAAGCATAAGAAACGGCGCTTGGTTGAAGGGCTATGTCAAATATTGATACAAAGCGCTCCACCTGATCTCGCGGCGCGACACCCGTAATCTTTACGCGATCTTCAACGCCCAGTCGTTTTGCCTGCGCTTCAAGGTCAGCGCGAATCGGACCATCGCCCACGATCAGGAGACGCACATTCAATCCGCGCCATCTCTCGTCAATAAGCTGAATCACGCGGTCAAGCCCGTGCCAGGGACGCATAAATCCTGTAAATCCGAGAATGATGGCGCCTTCAAAGCCCAATTCAGCACGCGTTTTATCGTTATTTTGCGACGCGGAAAACCTCTGAAGATTCACACCGTTGGGAATAATGCAAATACGCGCGGGGACAACGCCGGCCTGTTCAACAATCCTAGCCAGAGGCGCGCTCACGGGAAGAGCTGCGTCGGCGGCGCGCCATACAGATCTTTCACACCAATTGGCTAATGATTTAAATCGCAAGCCGCCATGAATCTGGCGCTCTTGCACCAAGGGAGCATTGATCTCGAGAAGGAAAGGCACGCCGAATTTTTTCTTCAGTTTGCGACCAGCCATCAAGAAAAGATTGTAGCGCTCATAAAGGACGTCCGGTTGAAAGTCGAGGTAAGCGCGCTTCAAGCGCCGGTAAGCAAGAACGTCATAGGCAAGCTCGAGAATTTCGCCCAGTGCCGCAGGCAATAACCCACGGATCATACTGGTGAGACCGCCTCCCTCGCCAAATTCAGCTTTTGCGTGGGAACTGGGTCCAACTATTCTAACTTCGTGGCCCTGTCGTTCAAAAGCGGCAATCAGTTCTGTGATATGAACATCCATTCCATCTTTAGAGGCTGTGCGATGATGAAATAGAATTTTCATGCTCCACGCCCTTCAGCCCAAGTGGATATAAAAGATTTCATATGCCGAGCGCCTCTTTCCAGCCGCAAAAATATAGAATTCTTCTGTACAGCCAACCAATAAAGGTCCTCAGACGTATTTGAGAGACTCGACTTATACTGGGAATCACCTGCGAGGAAATTATAACTGGACTTCCCATTGTCCAGATATTCCTGGATGGCCAATGCGTGAGCCACCAAACCAGGTTTATAGTGGTCATGCGCTTCATAAGCAAAGCCGCTCTGATAATTCATGACGCGGTGACCTTTGACAAAGTTTAAAAGGTATCCAAAATCATGAGCGCCGGCGGACACTTTAACGATATCAACACTTGAATCCGAAAACCCGCGCAATAAGAGTTGATTGCAAAATTCTTTGAAAAATGGATTGGCAAAAACGCCGGATCGCCCTTTTACAATCCAACTTTTCTGATGAAGAATTTCTAAAGCGCTGAGCCATTCCTGAGCCTCTTCTAGACATGAGGCATGTGACGCGTGCACTTCGCCTTTTTCTTGATATAGGCGCAAGGAACGGCGTATCTGATATCTCGTATTTTTACTCAAGCATGAAAGGAAATCGCCACCATCTTTCCGCACGCGGTCGAGTTCCACGGAGGGGCAGGTGCGCGTTTGACGCATGAATATATTGTAGCCGCTCTTGAGCGCCAATGCGTAAACATTCTCTGCAACGCCGCTCAATACAAATTCTTTCCAAGGGGGTGCATCTCCTTGCTCAAGCATTGCTTGAAAACAAGCCGCGCTTACTTGGGCGGCACATGCACGATCAACCAGAAACCCATTAAATTCTACAAAGACGCTGTCTTCGCTTCGCCGACCTGACTGATTGAGATAAAGTGTTGGCACCGTGACGCCGTATCTTTTTGACGCATAACACCCAATAAGCGCTAGACCGACAATCGTTCCCGCGCACCGGGCCATCATTACAGATGGCCGCGCCTGAACCTCTTCCAACCAAGATCCAATCCACACCCAAGATAAAAAAAATGGCGCCTCCGAGCGTTCTTCGAGATCGCGCCATAACACTTCCAGTTCCCCCAGAGCCGGACACGGCTGAACTTTTACATCAATCTGTCTAGGTTCGATGTCGATCATGTACTATTCCTGAGAAAGGATCTTGTTACCAAGGCATTAAGGATAATGAAACGCAAAAACACTAAAATTTGTACCGGCAAAAGACTAACTAAGCGAAAACAAGCGGCTATGCTTTTACAACAAGATCGGCATTGCTATCGACACAGAATCACCACATTGCTGCGATCATCTCAGAAAAATAGCATAGAATGAACACGACATGAGACTAACGAAACGGCATTTCGTCAGCGGTTCTCTGACTTTAGGCTCTCTATTAGCGTGTAGATCCTCTGCACGATTAGCTCTGGCGTCTCAAATTGAGGATATGGAGGGTAACAGACCTGACGCCCTCAATGCGGAGCAACCGCTGCCTGAGCTTCTCCCGCGCAGCGATCTGCCTGTTTGCGAACTGAATGTTGACGCCTCCCGCTCTGCTCAGAAAATTATCCTGCGCAAAGGCCGCTCTCTTAATAAAATGCAGAGAGGCTGCATCGTTAAAGTGCCTGCTGGGGTGGAAATTCCTATCAAAGATTGGACCATCCAAATTCGGCGCAATTATGGATACCGCAACGGGGCGCGGATCATTTTTGAAGGACCTGCTGAAGGTCTTAGGCCAAAATTTTTCAGCACCGGCAATAATGGCCTGATTCAAGTTATGAATCAGGCGCGCATCACTTTAGGTATTGAGCTTGAAAACCTTCACCTTGTCAGCGGGCTTGCGGCCGAGGCAGTAAGTATACCTAATTCAAGATTCTTACGGCTCACGAACGTTCTGATAGAAGGGGGAAAGAACGGTCTTTTCTTTGCAACCTACCCCACCGTAGCCGTCATCGAAAACTCGGAAATCAGGTATAGCGGAAGGGGCGGCGGTCTGACCCATTGCCTCTATGCCGGATATATCGAGAAGATGATTGTCCGCAACAGTAAATTCCATTCACCCAAAGCCGAGGGTCATGCGTTTAAATGTTACGCCGCCCATATGGATATTCGCGATAGCCTCTTTGCCAATTACTTGGAAACGGAAGATTTAAACCGAGGTTTCTATGGAAAATTTGCGCCTGTCGATCTTGGCGCCTGGTCCCAGTCTATTTTAATGGGAAACACCATTATCCGTCGCGGCCCATCAAGAAAAACAGCACTGGAATATAGAAATCGTCAGTACAGAAAGGGGTATTCTGGTTTCATCCCACCAAATTGGGGAACGGAAGTAGTAGACTACAAACTGGTGGATAATTTGGACATCGCAAACCCATATCTTTTTCGTCATATTCTTGCCCAAAACCGGTTTATCAATGGCGTCCTGCCCGATGGCGCGCGCGATCCGGAAATCCTTAAAAAACCAGGCATTGCGATAAGGAATAACGGTACAGCGCCTTTTGCATCTAACGGAAAAACTGAGGAAGAATTTTCCGAACGCCCTTCTGACTGGCGATCTCAAAACGAGCGCGCTGTAGTCTGGGCGCTCAATAATGCGTTTGAAGGAATTCCATTCGCCAAACAATTTGACGCTGCGCCCTTTGATTGGCCGGATGGAGAAGCGCCCATTCGCGATGTCTCTGAATTACCGCAAGAATTAAAAACTCTTCTGAATCAGTAACGCTCCGCCTAGATGACAAGTGCGGCGACGCGCTGCTCGATCATGCGCACAATATTATACGCAGTAAGCATGGATGTTTTTGGATTGTCCTTTGAAGGATTGCCGGCCATTTCGACTTTGTAAACGCCCGGCGCGCCCCCGAATTCCAGAACATGGGTGTTCCGTTTAACAGCCGGATCGGCGATAAGGCGCACCTGCGTTTTTTCAAACCCAATACCAGCCAGAGCCGCTGTAGCAGCCACATTAGCGTTTTTGGGAAACATGAGTGCGGCGTGGGCGGCATTTCCAGTAAAAATTACCGTCTCATCACAAATTTGATCAAGAGCCACCCCCTCAACGCCGGGCGCGCCGGCCCAGGCCATTGGAGGTTTGCGCGATGTCAATGACACGCGCGTTAAACCCGCGCGCCGGGCCGCAACCAATCCATCTACCCCCGCAAGGGCGCCTGCCGGAAGAGTTAGCTGAGCGCGCGACCGGGACGCCGCCGCCATAATCTGGGCATAGAGACCCTCATCAGCCAGAGCCCCGATGGAAATAATCATGAGATCAACGTCTGCCTCAAGCACAGGAACGGCATAGTCTCTAACCGCACCATGGCTCGCGCATTCAACCACCAGGTCGGGCTTCAAGGCCATTAAATCTTTTAAGTTGGAGACCAGAGGGCAATTCGAAGACGCATCAAGTTCTTCAGGCAAGACTAAAGCGCCGAGAATGGCAATAGAACCATGATCCGATACACACCGGATGATCTCTCCGGCAATCGCGCCATGGCCAATCAGAACCATTTTCAGTGTTTGATGTCGCATAAAATATCTACTCACCCCGTCTTTAAATGAACAATTCAACCCCCTCGTAACATGTCTTTGAGTATAGCCAAATACCCTATTCATCTTGGCGGATCAGCCATTAACGCCCTTTTAGCCGGTTGCTCATAATATCAGCTCGTTGATTTACGCCTTGATTTCAGCATATGGGGCAAACCGGTTATTGGCCTTGCCTTAACACCCTGTTAGACATTGTCATAGGTGCGATCTGGAGACACTGCACATGTGTGGCATCACCGGCAAGTTGAATTTTAACGGACGCCCGGCCAGCGATTCTGAAGCGCGCCGTATGGCGGCAACATTGCACCATCGCGGGCCAGACCATGTTGGCGCGTTCTCTGAAGGACCCGTCTGTCTTGGCATGGCGCGCTTGGCTGTGATTGACCTGCAAACCGGCCAACAACCTATTTCAAATGAGGATGGAACGGTCTGGGTGGTGTGCAATGGCGAAATTTATAATTTCCAAGAATTGCGGAACGACCTGAAGGCAAAGGGGCATCGGTTCACAACACGGTCAGATACGGAAGTCATTGTTCACCTCTATGAAGAGCATGGCGAAGATCTTGGCGCCTATCTCCATGGCATGTTCGCCATTGCTATTTGGGATAAACGGAAACGGCGCCTGGCGCTTATTCGCGATCGGCTGGGCGTGAAGCCTTTATACTATTACCATGGTAAAGATCGTCTGGTTTTTGGTTCAGAAATGAAAGCCTTGCTTGCCGACAACATCCCGCGGAATATAGCCATACAATCCGTCGATGACTATCTGACTTTTGGGTATGTTCCAGGTCCCGGCTCCATTTTCCAGGACGTATGGAAAGTTCCCGCCGCACACAGCCTCGTCTTCCAGATGGACGGAACACTCACCTGCAAGCGCTATTGGGACCATTTAGACCCAAGCCTGGACAGTCAATATAGCGGGCTCTCAAACCGTCAAGAATATCGCGATACATTCTGGGACATGTTCAAACAAGCGGTGAAAGCGCGCCTCGTGAGCGATGTACCGCTTGGCGTTCTTCTCAGTGGCGGTCTTGATTCTACCGCGATCGTTGCCGCCATGCACGAAGTTACTGGTCAGGAGATTAAAACATTCACTGTAGGTTTCGACGACCAAAGTTACAATGAAGCCCCCCTGGCTCGATTGACGGCCGAACACTTCCAGACGGAGCACCACGAGTTAACAGTTCATCCGGATGGAGAAAAGGTTGTCCAGGAATATACTGAGCATTTCGATGAACCTTATGGCGAGTCATCAGCCATACCCATTTATTACGTCGCTGAGATGGCCAAGAAACACGTCACCGTCGCACTTGGCGGCGATGCAGGAGATGAATTGCTGGGTGGGTATAACACATATGCCGGGTA
>JAJFIM010000103.1 GCA_021774995.1 Alphaproteobacteria bacterium
CGATCCGGGCGCGCTGAAAGTTCCCTTCTATCATAACAATGACGATTACGATGAAGTGCTGTTTTATCATCGCGGCGAATTCTTCAGCCGCGACAATATCAAACCGGGCATGATGACCTTTCACCCTGCGGGGTTCACGCATGGGCCGCATCCCAAAGCCGCTAAGAAGGGCGCCGCATTCACACGTAAGGAAACGGATGAAGTGGCGGTGATGATTGATGCGCGCGATGCGCTGAACGTCAGTCCGGCGGCGGAGGGCGTGGAGCAGGCCGACTATGTGCATTCATGGGGCGGACGGGCCGCCGCCAAAGCCGCTGAATAATTCACTTACTTTAGTTCAAGGATTTTTAAGATGAAACTTGCCTCACTAAAATCAGGCCGCGATGGCGCGCTCGCGATCGTATCGCGCGATCTAACGCGCATGGTTCCGGCGGACGATATCGCGCCTACCCTTCAGGCGGCGTTGGACAGATGGGATGAGGCGGAACCTCTTCTTCAGGCGCGCGCGGATCAATTGGAAGCGGATTTGAGCGGCGCGCAAGTATTTGATCCTGCCGCATGCGCTTCGCCTTTGCCGCGCGCTTTTCAGTGGGCGGATGGTTCAGCTTATGTCAATCATGTGGAGCTTGTGCGCAAGGCGCGCGGCGCCGAAATTCCGGAATCCTTTTGGACCGATCCTCTGATGTATCAAGGGGGATCGGATTCTTTTTTAGGCCCCCGCGACCCGATCCGGACCGAGAGCGAGGCGTGGGGCATTGACTTTGAAGCGGAAATCGCCGTGATCACGGATGATGTGCCGATGGGAGCGAAATCCAATCAGGCAGGCGCGCATATTAAACTGTTAATGTTGGTCAACGATGTGTCTCTGCGCAATCTCATTCCCGCAGAACTCGCCAAAAGCTTCGGTTTTTTTCAATCAAAACCATCGAGCGCGTTTTCCCCCGTGGCTGTGACGCCTGATGAATTGGGATCGGCGTGGGTTGACGGCTTGGTGCATCTTGCATTGCTGAGCAGTCTTAACGGTGCGCTGTTCGGTAAACCCGCCGCCGATATCGATGCGACTTTCACGTTTGCGGATATGATCGCCCACGCGGCAAAAACGCGGCCCCTGGCAGCCGGAACCATTGTGGGGTCGGGAACGGTGTCCAATAAGATGGACGGCGGGCCGGGCAAGCCGATTGACCAGGGCGGTGTAGGCTATTCTTGCATTGCTGAGATGCGCACTATTGAAACCATTTTGCACGGCGCTCCGATAACGGAGTTCATGAAATTTGGAGACCGTATCCGGATCGAGATGTTTGATGAGAGCGGCAAGTCCATCTTCGGCGCCATTGACCAGGTGGTGGAAGCTTACGAGCCGGATTAAGGGAGGCGCAATCTTGATCAAACTTTACAGCTATTGGCGCTCGTCCGCAGCCTACCGCGTGCGGATCGCGCTCAATCTGAAAAAACTGGAGCATGAAATTATTCCGGTGTCGCTGATAAAGGACGGCGGCGCGCACAAACAAGAGCCCTACACCTCCTTAAACCCGCAAGGATTGGTGCCGTTCTTTCAGGACGGCGCCGTGTCGATGGGGCAATCCGTGGCCATGCTGGAATATTTAGAAGAGGAGTATCCGCAAACGCCCTTGCTCCCGCAAGACAGCGGCGCACGCGCTCTTGTGCGCCAAATCGTGAATATTATTTGTTGCGACATCCATCCCATCGATAATCTTCGCGTGCTGCACTACATTCAAAATGAATTGGGCGCTTCGGACGCGCAGAAAAAAATATGGTACGCCCATTGGATTGACGCGGGGTTCGGCGCCATCGAGACGCTGTTGACCTGCGAAAACCGCGATGGGCCTTATTGCTTCGGGCGTGAGGCGACATTGGCGGATCTTTGTCTGGTTCCGCAATATTATAATGCGCAGAGATTTGGCGTGGCGCTGGAGGCTTACCCTGAGATTTCCAGGATTGTGGAAGCATGCAACGCACTCCGCTCATTTCAAGCGGCGCGCCCGGAAGCGCAAGCGGACGCGGCGTGACGTTTCTATTTTGGAATGAGACTTAAAAGCGATTTTATTTTCTTCAACCCGCGCTGTTCCGTTTATATAATATCCCGCTTATGATGTAGATGCATAAGTTTTGTGAGGCGAGTCTTTCCACCATTTTAGGGATACTCAAATATGACTGATCAGGGTGCGCAGACTCATAACGCCAATCATACCTTGCCTAAGGTGAGGGTACTGACCCTTGATGCGCCGTGGGCTTGGTTGTCGCAAGGGTGGCTGGACCTTTGGAAGGCGCCGGGGATTGGCTTGGTCTATGGCGCCGTCTTTTCAATTATATGCGCCCTTTCCTTTCTCGGAATGTTTCGCATTCAAGCGACGTCTTTGATGCTTGTTCTTGCGCCCGGATTTTTATTGCTGGGGCCTTTTTTGGCGACGGGTCTTTATCAGGCGAGCCGGCGATTGGCTTTGGGCGAGGCGCCGTCTTCAGTCTTTGGCTTGTTTTCTAACATCGCGGCGCCGGGGCAAATTGCCTTTTTCGGCGCTCTTCTGACAATCGCCTTTCTGGCCTGGATGCGGATTGCCACGCTCCTTTTTGCTCTTTTTGTGCATGATGAATATACGGTGATCGCCGATTTCATCCAGTTTCTCCTCACTGATCCCAGTGGGCTCACTTTATCGGTGGTGGGAACGACCATCGGCGCCATTATTGCGTTTACGATTTTTTCGATCAGCGCCATCTCCATCCCCTTGATGGTTGAGCGTGATGTGGACGCCATCTCCGCCATCATCGTCAGCGTGAGCGCGGTGCGAAAAAATCCAGGCGTGATGGCCTTATGGGCGGGCTTGATTGCCATATTGATGGTGGTGGGCCTGGCGACATTTTCCCTCGGGCTGATCATCACCTTTCCGCTTGTGGGTCATGCGACATGGCATGCGTACCGCGATCTGACGAGAGAAGATTAATCAGATTCCGTGGGGTCATCCGGCCCTTCATCTTCGTTCTCATCATCGAAAAGAATGCGGTGCGGCGCCGAATCCAGGTCGTCAAATTGCCCGGAATTCAAGGACCATAAAAACGCCCCCAATCCTAAGAGGCCGAGCAAAAGAGCGGCCGGGATAAGATAAACCAAAGCGGTCATGACGCATTTTCGCCCTTCATGAGGTGCAACCGTACGGCGTTGAGGGTCACCACAATAGAAGACGCCGACATTGCCGCCGCGGCAATAATAGGCGTGACGATTCCCGCAATGGCCAGGGGAATTGCGATGAGATTATAACCAAGCGCAAAGCCAAAATTCTGTAAGATCAGCCGCCGGGAGTTTTTAGCGACGCTATAAAGCTCCAGAACCGGGGCCAATCGATCTCCCTGAAAAATGAAATCGGCGCTTGCCTGGGCGATGTCGCTTGCCGAAGAGGGGGAAAGGGAAACATCGGCCGCCGCCAAAGCGGGCGCGTCATTGACGCCGTCACCCACCATAAGAACGCGGCGCCCTTCTTTTTTAAGTTTTTCCAAGGCGAAGATTTTGTCCCGCGGTTTCATTTCCCCTTGCCAGTGATCGACGTTAATCTCTTTTGCCAAAGACGCGACCGCGTCTTTTCTATCGCCGGAGAGGATGCCGACAAAAAAACCGCGAGCCTGGAAAAATCGGACAACGCGGCCCGCGTCCGGCCGGATCTGATCTTGGAAAGCAAACCGCACCGGGGCGCGTCCGGGTGCGCTGAGCCACAGCTCGCTCGCGGTTGAAGGCGCCCGCTCCGGCATATCCTTCACCTGGCGCCAGGCTTTGTTTCCCAAACTGAGTTCTTGTCCGCGCACGGTGGCGGACAGGCCCTCTCCGGGGTGTTCGGTGACGCCTTGCAAGGGGGTTGCGGGGCCGGCGGCGCGCAACAGGGCCTGGCAAAGGGGGTGGCGGCTGGCGCTGGCGAGTGACGCGGCGCGCGCGAGGTCCTCTGCGCTGATTTCTTCTGCGTTTATGAGGTGCGGCCTTCCGCGCGTCAGGGTGCCGGTTTTGTCGAATACCACGGCGTTGATGAGGGCCAATCGCTCCAGCGCGTCCGGCGCCTTGGCGAGAATACCCTGTTTCAAAAGTCGCCCCACCGCCGCCACCTGAACGGCGGGTACGGCAAGCCCCAGCGCGCAGGGGCAGGTGATGATCAGCACCGCGATGGCGTTGATCAGTGCGGCCTGCCATCCAATTGAGGAGAACATGAGCCAGCCGAGAAAAGTGAGTGCCGCCAGCAGATGAATCGCGGGCGCGTAAACTTGTGCGGCCCGGTCGGCCAGCCGGGCGTATTTGGCGCGCGCCCCCTCGGCGGCTTCCATGAGGCGGACTATTTCCGACAAAACCGTGCTTTCTCCCGCAGCCGTCACGCGCATGGCAAAAGGCGCCGATAAATTTATCGTTCCGGCAAAAACGGCATCCCCTTTTTTGACATCTTGGGGGAGGCTTTCCCCGGTCACCATGCTGGCGTCCACGTGCGACGCGCCCTGGCTGAGGACGCCGTCGGCGGGGATTTGCTCGCCCATGGCAATAAGCAGCGTCATATCTTTTGCCACCTGCTCAACCGGGATCAATTGGCGCCGTCCCTCTTCATCGACCCGCGTGGCCGATGCGCAGCGCAGCGCCAACAGATTATGCGCGGCGGATCTGGCTTTGCTGCGCACGCGCAAATCGAGATAGCGCCCGATCAGAAGAAAAAATAAAAGCTTGACGGCGGCGTCGAAATAGACGTAAGAACCGCCCGCCATGGTTTCCCACAAGCTCATCCCGGCGGCTGCAATCACGGCCAGGGAAATGGGCGCA
>JAJFIM010000104.1 GCA_021774995.1 Alphaproteobacteria bacterium
AAGTCTGACAATGTTATCAACGGCAACAGTCGATTGCGCAGCCTCAGCAATTGGGTTTTATTCACGCTTTCAATAGCTGACTCCGAACCCGCCCCCGTGCGCACCAATTCAACCACGCTCAATTGCGGAATTGCAAACTTAAACCCACCGGATTCAACCAAAAGGGCCGAGACGATGGCCAGAGTCAATGGAATTTTAATTATGAAAATCGACCCCTTACCCGCCACCGAACGCAAGTCTATTGAGCCGCCAATCACTTCGATATTGGTGCGCACAACATCCATGCCAACGCCGCGGCCCGAAACACTCGTGACTTTTTCAGCTGTTGAAAATCCCGGGTTAAAAATATACCTCTGAATCTGTTGCTCGCTCATTGTCTCAAGTTCATCTGCGGAAACCAGGTTCTTGGAAAGAATCTTTTCCTTGATCCTGCCCACATCAAGCCCCTGGCCATCATCTTCAATCTCTATAATAATGTGACCGCCTTCATGGTAGGCGCGCAAAGTGACCTGGCCCGCTTCCGGCTTGCCAAGCTCCCGCCTCTTCTCCAAGGATTCCAATCCATGATCGCAAGAATTACGCACCATGTGCGTCAGGGGGTCTTTGATGAGTTCCAAAACCTGGCGATCAAGCTCAGTTTCCGCCCCTTGCATATTCAGTTCAATTTTTTTGCTCAGGTCCTGGGATATATCGCGAATAATACGGGGAAGTTTTTTCCAGGCATTTCCAATAGGCTGCATCCGGGTTTTCATGACCGCATCTTGCAACTCCGCCGTCACATTCGATAAGCGCTGCATAGGAACTTTGAATTCAGAATCCTCGTTGCCGCGCACCATCTGCAACAGCTGATTGCGCGTGAGAACCAGCTCGCTCACCATGGTCATGAGATGTTCGAGGATTTCCACATTCACGCGAATGCTCTGGTTCTTAAGTGAAGATTCAGGGTTCTTTTCCTGAGCCGTGGCGTTTGAAGCAGCAGCAGGTTGGCTTAAGGCCGGCGCGGGAGGCGATTCTTCGCTTTCCACTTCATCCTCCGCAGGACTATCCACCGCCACATCAGCAAGTGCATCAGCCTTTGCTTCCGCAAATGCTTTTTCCAACGCCGCCGCATCAGGTTCACCCTGATTTGCCGCGGCCGCCTCTGCATCGCCCCCTTCAGCAGCCAAGCCCAATCGGGCGATGAGATCTTTGTCGTCCCCTTCGGGTTCTGACGAATTGTTTTCCAGATGGGCCAGAAGCGCTTTGATCTGATCCAGAGATTCCAAGATGAGCGTCACCGCTTCAGGCGTTACCGTCAACACGCCGTCGCGAAATTTTCCCAACACAGTTTCAGACGCGTGCGCAACAGCCTCAAGACGCGGCAGGTCAAGAAAACCGCATGTCCCTTTGATCGTATGAACCAGACGGAATATATTGTTTAGAATTGTTTGGTCGTTTGGGTTTTTTTCGAACGCAATCAACTCAACATCCAAAACTTCCAAGTTCTCAGCAGTTTCTGTCAGAAACTCACTCAGCAGGTCATCCATTGTCGCGCCCCTTAAATTTTCCGTCAGCATATCAGGGCGCCTGTGCGTCACTCATATGCAGAACTTGAAAAAGGAGTATCGGACAAATTGGTAAAGAAGCTTTAAATTACGATGACGCTTCAAGAAGTACAACTTATGGTCAAGGCTTAACGAGTTCTTTATTTTTGACTTGCGGTGAGAGTGATCTGGTTTTCTTCACGGTGACACGCAACCTTCATACCGCTGGACTGACTGACGAGATGCACAAAAAAGGGTTGAATGGACCGCGCATCCAGTTCCCGCCCGTCAATTTGGCCAAGCAGGGCGCGGGATATATCCTCGCCGATCTTCGCCTTTTCTCCAGAAGCGGTGATGGTCAGTGATTTCTCGCCAGGAGCAAGCGTCACCCGCACCGCGATAACGCCGCCTCTGGGAATCGTATCGCCAGCGACAAGAACAAGATTCAGAATTATTTTGACGAAATCTTTTTCCGCCACTTGCGCAGGCGCTTGCCAGTCAAGGCGTATTTTGCTCTTTTCAAACAGCGCCGACAAAATGCGCCCCGCCTCCTCCAAATCAAGCCCGCTCGCCGCGCCTCCCGACGCGCCATAGGCCATGCGCGCAAATTGAAGTTTATTTGACGCCTGCTGCGCGCTCATGATTATGAGTTTGGTGGCGTGATCGCGCATTTCGGGATCGTCTTCCTCCTCCATAACCTCTAGGCCGTTATTCAGGGCGCTGATGGGGCTGATGAGATCGTGACACACGCGAGAACATAAAAGAGCGGCAAGTTCGAGTTCTGATAGCATTGTTTAACTCCGTTGGTCCGAATCGATGGAGTGATACACGCGATCGCGCGGATCCCCAAGTAAATCTCTTGACCTTTTATTGCATTTGCAAGATTTTGAGCGCATGACCTTTCTTCTCTCCCCCGGCGTCCTGGTGCGTCACCCCGCGCAAAAAGATTGGGGCATTGGGTGCGTGCAAAGCTGCATCGGCCATAGAGTAACCGTCAATTTCGAAAATGCGGGTAAACGTCTCATTAACGCAAAAGAAATAGACCTGATTATTGTAGAACGCGGCCCACATAGCACTTCATAACAATGCGGTCCCTATAGAGACGCCTTATGACCCCAATTCCTCACAGCCCTCAACCTTACCTGGAGCCCGGCGAAATCATCGCTCTCACTGATGGCCTGCGCCGCATCGCCCATGACGCCGGTAAACTGATCATGGAAATTTATGGCGGAGAGATCGCCATTGACTATAAAGGCGACCACTCCCCGGTGACGCAAGCGGACGAGCGCGCGGAAAAGCTCATTCTCAGCGCCCTGAAAGAAAGCGCCCCCACTATCCCCATTATTGCCGAAGAAGCCGCCAGCGCCGGGAATATCCCCGCCATAGGCCATCAATTCTTCCTGGTGGACCCGCT
>JAJFIM010000105.1 GCA_021774995.1 Alphaproteobacteria bacterium
TCAGAACACGAAGAAGTGGAGCAACAACCGCGCAGAGAGCTCCCATCAACCGTTTCAAAGGCGAGAGAAAGCGATGTTGAAATTTAGAAGTTTTACCAACCTACAAAAGATCGTCTCAATTCACTCATCCATTTATAACCATTTCAACCACCAACGAAACTTACAGCACAGAGAAAGATTCAAGACAATGCGATCTGAGCTTTGGCATAATTGCGGCATGATTATTGTTAGAATCTGGGCTGGGTTTCGCATTGCGTTTTAGTCTGACAAAGCCGGCGCCGTTTTCTGCTTGAACGCTCTGATAAGGGATTGCAGTGATTGGCGTATTTACTCTATCGTATGTCAATCTGACGTTGACGCGTCTCCAATAAATGCGGAGCGTGAAGGGAATTCAATATGAAGCGGGTGGGCTAGAGCGATGGGTTTGAAAATAATCCCCGTTTTTCTTTGCGGGATGGCCAATTGGAAATTTTTTATTAAATTCACTCATGTTCACGCAATTCTCAGTGGGCAAATGCGGGGCGCATGAAAAAAGGTAAACTTGATCACTGTTTGAGTATCGAAGACTTACGTCAGGCGGCGCGGCGGCGTGCGCATAAGATGGTGTTCGATTATATCGACGGCGGCGCCGACGATGAAAAAACATTGTTCGAAAACACAAGCGCGTTTGATAAATATTCCCTCATGTTTCGCATCCTGGCGGGTGTCGAAAAAATAGATACTTCCGTCACGCTGCTTGGGCAGAAAATGGATCTGCCCTTTTTTTGTTCCCCTTCCGCCGGTAACCGGCTGTTTCACACCCAAGGGGAGCGCGCCGTGGCGACAGCGGCGGCGCAGGCCGGCGTCATATACAGTCTCTCAACCCTGTCGTCGGTGCCGCTGGAAGAAATTGCGGCGCTGACAACAGGGCCCAAATGGTTTCAGCTATATGTCTGGAAAGACAGGGTTCTGGTGAAGGAAATGCTGGACCGCGCCCGCGCGGCGGGGTACCGGGCTCTTATTCTCACGGTTGATTTGCCGATTTCAGGCAACCGGGAGCGCGATCCGCGCAACGGCCTCACCATCCCGCCGCATTACGGCCCGCGCCAGGTTTTCGAGGCCCTGAAAGCGCCATTCTGGACGTATGATTTTCTGACCAGCGCCCCCATCAATTATGCCAATCTTTCAGCGAAAACTTCTGCGGTCAGCCTTGCCGATTTTGTGGCTCAACAGCTAAACGCGGATTTTAACTGGCGGGACGCTGAATGGTTGCTGGGCGAATGGGGCGGTCCCGCCGTCATCAAGGGCGTCGTGCGCGTTGACGATGCGCGCCGGGCAATAGAGACAGGGTTTAACGCGGTGATTATTTCGAATCATGGCGGCCGCCAGCTCGACCACTCTCCTGCGCCGATCGATGTGTTGGAGGAAATCGTTCAGGCGGTGGGCGACCGGGCTGAAATCATTCTCGATAGCGGTGTTCGGCGTGGGACGGATGTATTGACAGCGCTCAGCCTTGGTGCGAAGGCGGTGAGCTTTGCCCGTCCGTATCTTTACGGCCTTGCCGCGGGGGGCGAGGCGGGCGTGAAGCGGGCGCTCGACATCATGGCAGAGGCCGTACGCCGTGATATGGCGCTGTTGGGCGTGCGGTCGATCAGTGAGCTGGACGCCTCATTCGTGAGAAAAAATACTGCTTTTTGATTTTTATGATGCGTGTGTGATGTCAATGCGCGGTTTTGTTAAAATCGGCCAATAGGCAATTGTGTAAAGGCCAAATCCCAGCAGCCAAAGGGCGCCGGAAATTTCCACCCCATAAAGGTCGCGCGGCCAAAAGACCCGCGTCAGGGCGGCGGCTGTCACCAGACAATACACGGCCGTTGTGTTGACGTCCGCTTTCAGGGGGCGTCCTGAATGACCCAGAGAGGCGCGAGATGAAACGGCGAGAACCATCACGCCGATGCCCCCGACGGTCAGCGCATGGAGAGCCGATGACGGATCAAAGATAAGCCAAATATCGGACAGGCCTTTCAAAACGTAGCCGATGGGTATCCAGATATAACCAATATGCAGGACCCAGATGAGGGGGTTTCTCAATGTTTGAAAAGTCCTCCACCAGGCCATTCGTATCAGGAGAATAAAGGCTGCCAGGAGGGCGAGAGCGCCGGTTAAAACTGAGCCGGGGGAATAGAGTTCCGCCGCCACAAGAACCAGAATAGCGGGAACAGAGAGCAGATCAATGCTATTTCTGAGGCGCGGCGCTTTTGCCGGCGGGTGTTTTATCCCCAGAGCATTGGCGGTAAAAGCGGGAACGATCCGCCCGCCGATCAGTGCGATAAGCCCGGTGATCAGATAGGCGCCAACCCGCAAGGCGGAGGACGGATCTGCAAAATGGTAAAATAGATTCAGGCCCGCCAAAGCAAACAGGATCACCGGAACCATCAAATTGCGCCAGTTTTGAGAGGCAATAATATCATAAAGGAGTCTAGCCGCGAGAACGGGGAGAAAGATAAGATCAAACCAAACAAAGGCCCCGGCATTGACGGCCAACCGGCCTCCCGCCCACAAAGCAACCAGAAAGAGAAGCTCGGCGCCGCGCACCGGCGGGCGGCCGGTCCAATTGGGCGCGGCGGTTAGTAAAAACCCAGCCATCGCCGCCACCGCAAACCCGAAGATCATTTCATGGCCATGCCATGTGGAATCCAGGGGCGAAAAGCCCCTGTATCCCAGTATCCAGAATCCTAAAGCACCGGCGCCATAAGCGGCCATCATGAGAAAAAACGGCCGGTGTCCGGAGCTGAGTAAGGGCATAGGGGCGCGCGCCATGGCGTTGTATTTTTCGCCCCGCTTGTTCACGCGGCTTTGAAGGCGGCCATGTGATCTTTTATGAATTGGGTGAGGGAAATGGGCTCCCGTCCCAGGATTTTCTGGACGGTGTTTGTGATGTGTTCCAGACCCCCGGCGGCGATCTCCGCGAACAGTTCCGTAATCGCGTTGACATGCCATTCATTAAGCAAAAACGGCGCAATGGTTTTCATATAGGCGTCAAGCGGCGTATCGATATACGCGATCTGTTCTCCTAGGACGTCAGAAAAATGATCCGCGACTTGGGTAAAGGTCAATAGTTCAGGACCTGTGACCTCATAGCTTTTGTTTTCGTGGCCCTCTTGCGTGAGAGCGGCCGCCATCACTGCGGCGATATCACGAATATCCGCCATGCCCGTCTTGCCGTCTTTCATGGGCAGAAACATTTTCTTCTGATCCTTGATCGTTCCTGCAGAAGCGAGAAGATTTTGCATGAAGAAATTGGGTCTGATCATGGTCCAGTCCATACCGCTTTGTTTGATATGCGCCTCCGATTCAACATGAATGCGGGGGATCGCGCCCGTCGCGCCGGGCACCGCCTCCATGGAAGACAATTTGACGATGTGGCGCACGCCCGCCTTTTTTGCGCAATCGACGAATTGTTTTTCACTCTCCAATTGCTGGTCGGAATTGGGAACAATAAGAAGCGCTTTGGTCACGCCTTCCAATGCGTTCGCTACAGAATTTGCATCGGTAAGATCGCCAACCACAAGGTCAATACCCGCCGCGGCCAATGGCGCCGCTTTTTGTTCATCGCGCACAAGAGCGCGCAGCGGCGCATTTTGTTGCGCCAGTGCTTTTGCCGCGGCCCCGCCGGTTTTGCCTGTCGCCCCTGTCAGCAATATCATAGGTGTTCTCCTGAAAGTTAACGGGTCCAGATTGAAGCCTGGCCCTTATGAAGTGAAATGAAGATGGCCGGGTGATCCGATGAGAAAAAACCGGTTCATTTGCCGGCAGTGTGGCGGGTGCGCCATGTTCAGTCAATGGAAGCTTCAGTGCGGTTTGTGGGGTGAACCGGAATCAGGTTCCCCGCCGCACGCAGAATAAAATCATTTTCAGCTTTCAGTTCCTCCCCGGGGGCTGCGGACGGGGGGCTGTGCGATTCGGCCCTTGCCGGGAGCTCTGGGGAAGGCCGGAAGGTCTCCACGGGATGCGCGCGCTCGCGGACAACAAAATTGCTGCAAATGACATGGGCGCGGTCTATCAGATTTTGATACGTGAGCGGTGTGATGCGAATCGCGCCGTGGGTGTCCGCGCCAAAACGCAAATGGAGATCATTGGCCCCCCCATCAACCGCGCCGCCGATTGCCAGGCAGTCAATCGGTTGCCCCCACAGCTCGCTGGCGGCCAGTTTCATGAGGCCAAAGGCATATGCGTAAGTTTGCTCAATCGCTGCTTTACCTATGGCAATGCTGGGCCGTTTCAACTCAATCAGCAATAATACTCTTTTATTGTGGTGAGTCAGACTGGGTTGCAGGCTGGCGCCGACATCCGCCCACCCGCACAGATCAACTTTCAGGGCCTCCTTGGTGGGGATGTCATATGTTGTGGTGACGAGGCTTTGCGCTTCATCGCCGAATAAGTCACCCACAACGTTTTTCAGATTGCGTTCGCAAATGGTGCGTTCCGGATCAAGCGCGTAATCTGGCCAGAGCACCCAGAGGTTTTTGCGCAGAACGATGCGGCAATCCTCTTCTTGCGATGCGGGGTCGAGCCAGACCCGCTCCATTTCCTCCAGGGCTTTGTCCATGGCTTCGGCGACCTTTTGATGGGGGCGGGCATGGCGTAAAAATTCTTCCGTGCGTCTGAGTTCGCCTTCATAACGCTGCGTTTGGCTTTTTTCTTCCTCCAATGCTTCCCGCACGTCTCGGCTTTCCCGGTCAAGGGAGGACTTTTGCACTTTGAGGGCGCTGTAATGGAGGAGGATTGGCCCGAGCGCTAAAAAGCCCAGCGCCAGGGGAAAAATCAAAAATGCGAACCCGGATTCAAATACCATGCCCCACCGTCCTGCGCCCGCCGGTATGTTCCGTCGTTTCGCGTCTCATCCCATAGTACACGGAATGGCGGAGTAAAGCCATTGCCGCACCCGGCGCCGGGCGATCCAAGGCTCCCCGGCGCTTATCGGACCGTTGTGTGACCACCGTCACATCCACATCGCGGGCTGAACCATAGAGTGTGCTCATCGTTAAAACAAAGCCAAACGGAGATCAGACATGTTGGGTCACGCATTTTCACTCGTTATTTCACTCAGCATCATGGGCGGATCAGCCTGGCTTTTCTTTTTCATTTAAATCCCTTTTCTTCCCATAACCCCAAAAAGGCAGGCTGAGAGAAAACAATGTCTTTAAACGGAATTCTGATACACTTGGCGGGCCTGATTATGCTGGTTATGATCGGCGCCACGGTCTTTGCCTAGAAGGTTTTAAAAGCGCGTCAAGGCGTTGGCGAAAGGCCAGAAGAAATAAACCAAGGGGAGGAAGCCATGGCTTCAAAACAGAACAACACCGTCTTGGCGCTTGCTGACGCTTTTCCGTTATTACTGTTGATTGTCATGATTTATGGCGTGTTCACACTGGTCATGGGGGGTGAAGCCGCCGCCCAGGCCCTGGCCTCGCCTCTTTTCGGCATTCCCATAATCTCGGGGGATCGCCTGGCGTTTGATGTCGGCGATTTGTTTATCTTGATTGCGTTAGCTTTGCTTTTTGTCGAAGTGTTGAAATCAACATCAACGGGTACAACAGCCATTATGAACCATGGCCTCTCTGCGGGCGTCATGACGTTGTGCATTGTCTTGCTATTGGTTGCTCAGGGCTTCGGAAACTCAACATTTCTCTATATTACTCTTATGACGATGTTTGATGTGGTTGCGGGTTTCAGCATCACAGCCATATCGGCAAAACGGGACATCGGCATCGGTTAACCGCCTTAAATTTAAATAAGACGAGGAGGCAATTGTAAGATCGCCCCCTCAATCCTCCTAAGTGCATTGTCTCAAGGGCAGCCCGCACTCATCGGGCCGCCGCCTATTTTCTGCGCGCCTGATTTGCTTCGGCCCTTTTTAACGCGGCCGCAATAGACTTCTCGGCCTTTTGTTTAGCTGCATCGGCTTTCTTTTTTGCAGCTGAGATAGCAGCCTTTTTGACCGACGCCGGCGGACGGCCCTTGATGCCGGCTTCTTTAGCGATATGGGCGATAAGTTTGGCGGCAAAAATTTTCATTTCCGCTTGAGCCTTGGCTTCTTCAGCTTTTTTTGTCGCCGCCATCACGTCGCGTATGGTTGTTCTTAAAGCGCTCCCCATCGCCTTTCTTTTTTGAGCGGCTGTTGGGGCTTTTCTTTTACCGTTTGTTTTGAGTTTGGCCATGATTTTTTCCCATGTTTGTTAAAAATATATTCTTGATAAGAACAAAATTGAGTCTTCATGGAGAGAATGGTCGGTCTATTTGCGCTTTTCATCATTGACATAGGTCAAGTGCCGCCCGCATGGGGGTCGTTGGCAATTAACGCGCATGACGCCGATCGCCGGGTAAAAGGAAATGAGAGAAACGAACGCTCGGTTTTCGCAAATAATCATTGCAGGGTAAGAAGATTAGAGCGGATGCGTTGGGCGGCATTAACCTGAATTGCCGGCTTCTTCCTATTTCGATATTTTGCCTGTCTCAGGCAATCTCGAGGGGAGAAAAGAATAGCGAATCAAAAAACCGCGTTTCATTATGGGTGGAATTAATGCGTTTAGCGGCATGGCCTGCATTTTTTGCGAGGGTTTCTTTCTTGGTTTCGAAATCCAACAAAGTTTCGATAAAACCATCTACCGACTCATCAGATTGAAGCCCGCAAATTTGGTCGAAGCTGGAGAGTTGCGCCGCCATGGACGTGTTGCTGGTGACAATCACGGGCCGCCCCGCCGCCAAGCTTTCATAAAAAATCTGTGATGATTTTTCCTCATAATGAATTTGATTATAGGGCAGAAGCACGGCGCTGGCGGACGCTAAAAAGTTAAAATATCCTTTTCCAGAAAGAGGTCTGCCCAATATTCGGACATTGTTCGGATATAAATTTGTGGATAAGGCGCCCAGTTTTTCCGCCGCCGGACCCGGCGCCCCTTGCAAAGACTGAATGACGAATTCAGTCTCAGGCCTCTTTTCAAGGTAGTGCGGTATCATGTTAGCCAGGAGATCAATGCCTTTTTCTTTCCGGGCGGCGCCAGGGAAAATGAAGCGCGTTTTATGGGCGGGGCGGATGTCCTCAAAACTTGTTTCTGTTGCCCGCATAGAATGTAACGGCATGCAGATATATCTGATATCTGCATCCAATTGCCTGCGATATGTTTCCAATATATCTCGCGAGTCGGTGAAAAGAGCGACGCCCTTTTGTCTCTTCCACAAATTCATGACTTCAGAACAGAATTCCAGTAATGCGGATTTTGTGGAATCAGAGAGTCCAGATATATTGAAAGAGCCCAGAGGGGGAAAGCGAAAGACAATACTAAAGCGAATGTCCTCACTCAGAAATATTTTTCGCCATTTGAAAATACCCAGTAAATGCCAGAAACTAGCGGTGTGCAGAATAACCAAGTCGCCGGATTTCAGTTTGGGTCCCTGAAACAGAAGTTGTTTGAAAGTCTCTTCATTGCTTGCGTTCACTTTACTGAGTGCAGCGCCTGGTTCGCTGGGGAGGGATAGATAGGTTGATGACGGGAGTATGGAATCGGCTCTGAGGGACGTGGCAACCTCTTCCGGACACTTAACATTGACCAGCGTTTTTATTTCGATATTGGATTTTCTGCACTGATCCCCAATTAATTCATTTGCAGGCATATGGTGGCCATAAGGACCCTGGCAGCCAGCGTCAATCACGATGACGCGGTTGATTATCTCGCGAGGAGTATCTTTTAAAATTGCAGAAATTTGCACGAGGAAAGGGTACCCGCTTGCTGTCAAGCCCAAAACACACGTTAAACTAGATGCAAATCTAACTGATTCGCTCCAAAGGCACAATTAAAGTGTACCGCATAACGAAACACAACTTGATGAGGAATGCCGTTGAGGCTGGTATTTAACAATACGCGTCGAAGGCTGCGCATATGTCTTTTTGACCGGCGCCGGAACGAAGATGAAGTTCAAGCAGAAGCCGCGACTGGACGCCGTTGAGGTAACCGGCGCGAATCAGACCGCGACTAAGGAGATCCTGTTCTGATCCCTCAAAACCGTAAGTGTGCGCTAAAATAGGGCCGTCAAACACGCGGCTGGCCAGCACCACCGGCATGACATTGACGAGCTTTTCCAGCGGCTGAACGAGGCTTGAGGGCGTGTGGCCGCCGCCAAAGGCTTCCAAGACGAGGCCCTTGAAGCCGAGATCCGGCAGGCCCGGAAGAAGCCGACCGTCATCGCCCATGGCGAGTTTGAGAAGGGCTACCGGCTGCGTCTCCGCCAACGCGTCAATGCTGAATTTAGCCGGTTGGGGCAAGGGCATTGCGTGCCAACGAACTTCCTTTTCATTGACGGCGCCGATCTGTCCGGCCCCTCGTGATTGGAAAGTCCCAAAAGCATTGGTATGCGCTTTAATGACGAATTGAGCGCCGTGAATTTCCTCGTTCATAACAACAAGCACGCCGCACCCGCCCGCACGGTCTTCTCGGACCACGCGAAATGCCGCGCGTAAATTGCGCGGTCCATCGCTGTCATCGTGATTGGCCGGCCGCATTGCCCCCACCACGATAATAGGGGCGGGGGTTTTGATCAGCAAATCCAATCCAAAAGCCAATTCTTCGATGGTGTCCGTTCCTGATGAAATCACAAATCCGTCTATACCGATTTGCGCTTTCTCCACGATTATCCGTGAGAGGGCAATCACATCATCCAAAGTGAGGTGCGGACCAGGGACGCTGCGAAAAGATATGCATTCAATGGCGCCCAAAGCATGATCGAGAGTTAAATGCGCCTTTAAGTCTTCCGCCGTCAAGCTGGGAACAGCCCCGCCGCCGCCATCGACAGAAGCGATCGTGCCGCCGAGAGATATAAAACATAGCTTATTCTGCGTCATGCGACTTCACTCATGATTTAAAGGAGATAACAGTATTAAGACCGCCAGTATTGCCGCGCAATAGGCTGGGGGCATACTAATTTAAGAGGTGAGGGAGGAAATGGCGTCATAACGCCTGATGCTCTGTCGTGTTTCAAAGGCGGTATAATGACAAGTTTGTTTTGATTTCTAATTCGCTGCGCTGTACCGACATGCGCCAGTGAAACCAGCCGTCCTGCGCGCCTCCGCCGGGTATTGTTTCATGCCGCCCCATCCGCATCGGCCATAAATCTGGCGCTTTCTTTGCAGATCGTTAACCTTATTTGGACCAACTGTGCGTACACTTTATAGAGATGCTCCTGAACTGGGCGGCTCTATAGCCTCGAAGCGGACCGTCACGCGAAAAAAGCGATGGAATGAATGGCAGTAGCTGGTAAAGACAGTTTAACGCTCCTGGGCGGCACTCTGCAAAGCCGCATGCGCGGCGCTAAAGTCAGCCCCCTTGCCGTGGCGACTTTTGTTTTTGTTGCCGCGATTATGGGCGTCTTCGGCTGGTTGTCCCTGGCCGGCGATCCTCTCGGGGGTGAACCCCAAGTCGTGATGGCCTTGCCGCCCGACTTTGTCGGCTCTGCCGATAGCGCTCCCGAGCAGCTGATTGATATGGCGGAGGCGGAGGAGGCGCAAGCGCCCCGCCCTCAGGCAAAGCCTGAAGATATAGAAGAAAACGAAACCAAAACTTCCCCCTGGAGCGCGCCCTCAGACCTGGCTCAATTGAGAGATAATCCCCTCTCTCAGTCTCCGGCTGAGTCCGCTGCGATCTCTCCGGGAGACGTGGAGAACGCGGAGACTTTTCTCGATCCGGCTTTGCTCGCTGAAGGTCCAAATGGGTCTTTGCCCATTATCGCACAGGATGGGCGCAGAGCACTGGACGTCTATGCCCGCCCCTTCACCGCCGAATTGTCGCGTCCGCGCATTGGGATCTTGATCAGAGGGCTGGGTCTTAGCGCTGCCACAACTGAGAACGCCATAGAAAATCTTCCACCCGAGATCACTTTGTCTTTTGTTCCTTATGCAAAAAACCTTCAAAGCTGGGTCGATAAAGCGCGCCGCGCCGGCCATGAAGTGATGCTGGAATTACCGATGGAGCCTTATGATTACCCAAACAATGATTCCGGCCCCTTCACGTTGCTGACCAGTCTTCAGGATGAAGAAGTAAGCCGCCGCCTCGACTGGCTGCTGAGTCGATTCGGGGGCTATGTCGGCGTGACGAACTATCTTGGCGCGAAATTCACATCATCAAGAAAATCCATGGCGCCTGTGCTGGACGCCCTTGCCGCGCGCGGTTTGCTTTATGTCGATGACGGTTTGTCGGGAGGTGGCTTGGTGCCTGAATTGGCCGCGCAAAGCGGATTGGTTTTTGCGGTGGGCGATCGCAATCTGAATTACGCTTCAGGCGCCTCCATTGACAGTGATTTGCTGGGACTCGAGAATGACGCCCGCAGGAATGGCGCGGCGCTGGCGACCGGCTTTGCATTTCCTGTCACCATCCAGCACGTGAGTGACTGGGCCGCCGCGCTTGAGTCAAAAGGATTTTCTCTTGCGCCCATTTCCGCTCTCACGACGACACCGCCGCAAAGCTAGAGAATTTTTCTTATTGGATGGAAGTGGGAATCATCATGAAATCATCTTCATCTTCCGATCTCCCCTATCGGCCTTGCGTCGGCATTATGCTGATCAATGCTGAGGGACGCGTTTTTGTTGGCAGGAGACTCAAACAAGGCGCTTCAGGCGGTTGGCAAATGCCGCAAGGGGGAATTGATGAGGGAGAAAGCCCCGTGCAAGCGGCATGGCGCGAATTGATGGAAGAGGCCGGCACCAACAAGGCGCGCCTGCTTGCCGAGATGGAGGAATGGCTGACCTATGATCTGCCCGGTGATCTTGTGGGGTCCGTGTGGCGGGGCCGCTATCGCGGCCAGAGGCAAAAATGGTTCGCCATGGCGTTCACCGGCGAAGATAAGGATATAGACCTCAACGTTCACCACGAACCAGAATTCGATGCGTTTAAATGGGCGCCTATGGAAACGCTGCCCCATTCAATTGTTGACTTTAAAAGGCCAGTCTATGAAAAAGTCGTCGCGGCGTTTGCACCCTTCGCCAGGAAGAGCGGCGCATAAAAAATCATTGCTTCTTATTTAGCTGGAAAGGGCGCTGCGCATTTCCTTCAAGTGATCGCGGCATTCGCAGGCTTTTTGCCGGGCGGCGCCGTCTTTGGCGTCGTTCACATCTTCTTCAGCGTCTTTGATTTGCGCATCAAGCGCTGCGGCATTGAGGTCTTCTTCCCGAATGGTCTCTTCCGCCAGGATGATCAAGCCGGTTGCATTCACCTCGGCAAAACCTCCGCGGATGAACACGCGCTCATGTGATCCGTTCTCTTGTTCAATATCCACCATGCCGGGGCGCAGGTTTGACATCACCGGCGCATGACCGGCGAGCACGCCGAACCGCCCTTCAGTCCCCGGCACAGTCACGCTAAGCACCGCGCCCGACATGATCAGACGTTCAGGAGAGACGAACTCGAATTGTAATTTATCCGTCATTGCTTAAGGCTTGCCTCTGCTTCGACTTGTTTTCTGCTTTTTAAGCGGCTTCCGCGGCCATTTTTTCAGCCTTCTTCACCGCTTCTTCAATGGCGCCCACCATGTAAAAGGCGGCTTCGGGTAGATGATCGTATTCGCCCGCACACAGGCCTTTAAAGCCTTTTATCGTGTCCGCAAGATCCACCAGAACGCCAGGCGTGCCGGTGAATACTTCAGCGACATAGAAAGGCTGGCTCAAGAACCGCTCGATCTTGCGGGCCCGCGCCACCGCCAATTTGTCTTCCTCAGAGAGTTCATCCATGCCTAAAATCGCGATAATGTCCTGCAAAGATTTATAGCGCTGCAGGATCTGTTGAACCTCCCGCGCGACATTATAGTGTTCTTCGCCGACAACGCGCGGCTCCAGAATGCGCGACGTGGAATCAAGCGGATCCACCGCCGGATAAATCCCTTTTTCTGAAATTGCGCGGCTGAGCACGGTGGTGGCGTCAAGGTGCGCAAACGAGGTGGCGGGCGCCGGGTCCGTCAAATCGTCGGCCGGCACATAAATCGCCTGTACGGATGTGATCGAGCCCTTGGTGGTGGTGGTGATCCGTTCCTGCAGCGTGCCCATGTCGGTGGCGAGTGTTGGCTGATACCCGACAGCGGACGGAATGCGCCCTAAAAGCGCCGAGACTTCCGAACCGGCCTGGGTGAAGCGGAAAATATTATCAACAAAGAACAGCACGTCCTGGCCTTCGTCGCGGAAATTTTCAGCGACCGTCAGGCCTGAAAGCGCCACCCGCATCCGGGCGCCTGGAGGCTCATTCATCTGCCCATAAACTAAAGCCGCCTTGGAACCCTCGCCGCCGCCTTCCTTGTTAACGCCCGATTCGATCATTTCCCAATAGAGGTCATTGCCCTCGCG
>JAJFIM010000106.1 GCA_021774995.1 Alphaproteobacteria bacterium
AGCCTGCCGCCTGCCTTACCATTGCCGGGCCGGGCGCGACCAATTTGTTGACGGGCTTGTGGGACGCCAAAGTAGATAGAGCTCCGGTTCTCGCGCTGACGGGTCAAGTTCAAACGCAAGTTTTTGGCCCCGGCGCCTTTCAAGACATTGACCTTCATTCGGCTTTCAGCGCCGTCGCCAGGTTCTCGCAACCAGTGCTCAGCACATCAAACCACGCGGAGTTAATGTCGCTCGCATGTAAATCCGCCCTCATTGAGCGCGATGTCGCTCATTTGATTTTTCCCGATGACGTTCAGACGATTGTCAGCACCGCCAAGGCGGCCACGCCCGCGGGAAGAACCGGCGGTTCGGTTGTCATCCCTTGCGACGCCGATATGGAAAGGGCCGCCGATCTGATTAACGGCGCGCGGCGCCCCGTTATTGTGATGGGGTTTGGGGCAACGCAGGCGCGCGGCGCCGTTATCGCACTTGCCGAAAAATTGGGAGCGCCCGTTCTCACGACCTTTAAGGGCAAAGGGCTCATCGCGGACACGCACCCCAATGCGGCCGGCGTGTTGGGCCGTTCGGGAACGCCGATTGCGAGCTGGTTCATGAACGAATCCGATCTCATCATTGCGCTGGGCTCTTCTTTCGCGAACCACACGGGGATTGAGCGGTCTAAACCGATCATTCAGGTGGATTTCGAACGCATGCAATTGGGAAAATTCCACCCCGTCCAACTGCCCATTTGGGGTGAGATAGGCGCGTTCTGCCAAGCGATTTCACCGCGCCTTACCAGATCGGGCAAAGGCGTCGATCAAATCGCGGAGCTTGAAGACAGGTGGAAAATTTGGCGGGACGAAAAGCAGACCCGGCTTTTGGAACAAGGCGGGCGGGGCGTTCATTCCGCCGCTATATTTGAGGCGCTCTCGACGCTGTGCCCGGAAGACGCCGTCATCGCGGTTGATGTCGGCAATAACACATATTCTTTCGGCCGTTACTTTGAGGCCAAAGGCCAACGCGTGCTGATGTCGGGGTATCTGGGTTCAATCGGCTTTGGCTTTCCCGCCGCCATGGGCGCTTGGGCGGCGACGCAGGATTTTGACGCGTTCGCCGGGCGCAAAATTATATCAATCTCCGGAGATGGAGGTTTTGGCCAATATCCGATGGATTTCACCACAGCCGTTAAATACGGCATGGACATCACGCATATTCTCTTGAACAATTCAGAACTCGGAAAAATTTCCAAGGAACAACGCGCAGGGGAATGGCCGGTCTGGGAGACGAATTTGCACAATCCCTCTTTTGCCGCCTATGCGCGGCTGTGCGGCGGCCATGGCGTGAAAGTTACCGATGTAAAGGATTTGGCGCAGGCAATTACCAAAGCTCTGGACTATGACGGGCCCGCGCTTGTTGAGATTTTGACGGACCCGGATTTGATTTAAATTCCGCGAGTGAATTTATTTTTGAAAGCAACTCTCATGATGCTCGATGCGCAATTACGCCTTCACCCTCCGGCAGCTCTGATCAACGCGCGGCGGATCGCACACAAGGCTGTTCAATTTCTCTCAAAGGCGGCCCAAGTTAATCTCGCCGCCGCGCCAGACGGCAGCCACGCAAATTTGGGGTGGGACGCCGCGCAGAAACAATTTCTGTCGCAGCCGATTTCAGGGCGGGATGGAGAAATTTTTCTCACTGTTTCGCTTTCCCCTTTATCCTTGAGGCTTATCAGCGCCGGTCAGGTGAAGGAAGAGTGCGTTCTTGATCTGGTTTCAGAAAAGGACGCAGGCGACTGGCTTGATTCTCGCCTCGTCAGCACTGGATTGAAGGCGGCGTCTGGCATTGCGCTTCCCTATGATCTTTCGCCCGACGTTGCTGAACTTGAGATTTTTCGAAGCGCGGAAGAAGCGCAGACTCTAACCGCTCTGGCAGCCTGGTTCGACCTTTCCCATGTCATGCTTTCAACATTTGCCGCCGGCAATGGGCATCTGACGCCGGGTCCAAGCCTCGTGCGTTGCTGGCCGCATCATTTTGACATTGCCACTTATGTGGAGTTGGAGACTGGCGATTTAGAGACGGCAAAGGGGATCGGGGTGGGCATGTCGCCCGGCGACGAAAACTATAATCAACCGTATTTTTACATCAATCCGTGGCCTCAATTGGACCCGGAAGAACTGCCCTCCGCCCCGGCGCCCGGCCATTGGCATAGGCAAGGTTTTGTCGGCGCAATCGCAACGGCTGATGAAATTCTGACTTTGTCCGACATTGTTAAAGAATTACCGCTTTTTATTGACGGAACCTTTGCCATTGGCCGCGAAAAACTCAAAGCCTAACTCCGCCCTAGAGGCGTAACATGAGGCGGCAAGACAATTTTAAATTATCATCAGAGAAGGCATTAAAGTCAGCAAGGCCAGGCGCAGAAAATCAGCGATTACAAATGGCGCCACGCCTGAGAATATGCGGCCCATCGGGACGTCGGGCGCCATTCCCTGAACAACAAACACGTTGAGGCCGATGGGAGGCGTCAACATGCCAATTTCCATCACAATGACATTAATGACGCCCCACCAGATTGGATCAAAACCCAAAGCTGTGACGAGCGGAAAAACAAAAGGCAGCGTAAT
>JAJFIM010000107.1 GCA_021774995.1 Alphaproteobacteria bacterium
ACTCTCATCAATTATTTTCTCAATAGTAACGAACCCATAGTGGTGGCGCAACGGGGCAAGAGGTTTGAAAATTTGCGCTTTCGCCTCCTCTATTATGGCTTCAGAGCCTTTTCCAGAATAATAACAGGCCACAAAATTGATTTTGGAAATTATTCACTCATTAGCAAAACAGCTATAGATCGCATTGTTCGCATGCCGGAATTATTGGGCCACTACCCTGCAACCTTGATCAAATCTAGAATGGGTATCCATAAAATCATGCTGGACAGAGGCCAGCGCTACGCGGGTCAATCACGAATGGACATTGCCTCCCTTATTCTGCACGCGTTAGGGGGCACGTCAGTTTTTATTGACCGCGTATTCATCCGCCTGCTTATAGGGCTAGGCATTCTATTAACACTCAGCTTGAGCACCATTGCCGTCGTGATAGGTATGAAGATATTCACAGTTCCAACGCCAGGCTGGACGACGACTGTTGTAGGAACGCAAGTTCTCATCATATTTCAAGCTTTCGCGTTTGCCTTTGCAGGTCTCCTTATATCCTTAAGCTCGAAACGCAGCCTGAATCAGCCGGCGACAGCCTTCACTAATCGGCTCATCGAAACGGTCGTGACACTCAAAAAACACGCCAATCCGGAAATCATTCCCCGCGCCTTTGACCAAAGGCGTCAACGGTTTTCTGAGTGACCTGATATCTTGCATTAATAACGCGTTAACGATTGCCGCCATACGCAAGAAAGATCGCATCACAGGACGTGCGTTCAATCAATTTTTAATCACATTTTAAGCATGTCTGCCTAGCGTTCAAAAGCAAGGGAGCGCGAGATCCTCCGCACGCCATGCCAACAAGGAAGAAGTCCCGTAAATGACGCACATACAGGTGATCCCTCACCCACAATATTGTTGGAAGCTATGATGGAATTGGGTGATTATATCCAATACGCCGCCGCTCTCATTTTTGTGCTTGGATTAATCGGATTGGCGGGATTCTTTGCCAAATGGTTAGGCGTAAATGGAAATAACGGTTTTTCGGGGACGGGCGCTTCCAAACGCCTTCGTGTCGTTGAAAGACATTCCCTTGACGCCAAGAGATGCCTAATTCTCGTAAGAAGGGATGACGTCGAGCATCTCATTCTTGTCGGCGCCACATCGGAAACTCTTGTGGAATCTGGGATTGAAGCGCCGACGGAAAACCCGGAAACAAGTGAAATGAGCCTTCTAAAACCACAAATGCCGAGAAAACAGAATATGCCGGCGCCTCTTCGCGACGCCGCCCAGAAAGTAGTGCATATGTTTACCCGAGAATCATCGCAATGAAACAGATTCTGATCTTGCAAATAAGGACTCTGCTCCTCTCCAAACCTTTGTCGTGGGCTTTTCTTTCTATCGCGGCATTCATTTTGGTTATCGCCTTTGACGTCAGTACGGTAAATGCTCAAGATCTCACCATCAGTTTAGGCGAAGACGAACAAAGCGGCAGTCTGACAAGTCGAATTTTCCAAATTATTGCGCTGATCTCCGTTTTGAGCCTGGCGCCATCCATATTGATGATGGTGACGTCCTTTGTAAGGATCGTTGTTGTTTTATCACTACTAAGAACGGCCTTAGGCGTTCAGCAAAGTCCGCCTAATATGGTTATCATCAGCTTGGCGTTGTTTTTGACGGCCTTCGTCATGGCGCCGGTCTTCGAAAGATCTTATTCAGAAGGCATTGCGCCACTACTCAATGAGGAAATTGATATGGATGTGGCGTTCACTCAAGCCAGCGCTCCAATACACGAATTCATGATGTCACAAGTCCGTGAGAAAGACTTAAGCTTGTTTATCGATCTGGCTAAAGCCGAACCCGAAACACCCGAGGCCACGCCCCTACACGTTCTCATTCCCGCTTTCTTGATCAGTGAGTTGCGCCGGGCTTTTGAAATTGGTTTCCTCGTGTTTGTGCCCTTCTTGGTAATCGATCTCGTTGTCGCTTCTGTTCTCATGTCTATGGGCATGATGATGTTGCCACCGATCATCGTATCCCTTCCATTCAAAATTATCTTTTTTGTGCTTGTAGATGGATGGAACCTGATAGCGGGAAGCCTTGTGCAAAGCTTCAATTAAAGCTAGATTTCATATCCAAAACTAATTAAGGGCAGCGTCGCTAACTTGAAACTGATCGCGGAAGTCTGTTAAAAATGCGTCTAAAGTAGACGTCGTCGCGATAGACGATGCAAGCAATCTAAATTCAATGCCTTGCTGGTCAATATTCTGCGTTACAATTTCAAAGCTTGACGCATCGACACTCTTAGCCATTTTAGCGTTAAATTTTGTGCGCAGCCGCGTCAAACTACTTTGGTCTTCGGCTAAAGAAAAGGAGACGGCCGCCTCCATAATATTCTGACGCTCCTCTTCACTCAGAGCTTCATCTTTCAACCAAAGTTCTCCCAGCAATTCTTCCTTCTTTGCACCTGCTTGCGCCCAATCTTGAGATTTCCAGTAGATATCAGCACGAATATTCTCAGCTTTTTCTGAGTGGTATTGCTCGATTAATTCCAATGCATGTGCGTATCGCCCAAGTTCGGTAAGGGAGCGCGCTTCTAAGAGGCGCCTAGAAAAAACTAATGATTCCGGAATACCAGCCAGCCTCGTATTTCTAATTATCTGCAATGCATTTTCTGGCTTACGATCCATCAGATAGACCATCGCCAAACGCGTCGCGACTTGCGCACGCGCCACTCCCCGCAATCGATTTTGAACCTGATGTTCCAAAAGCTCAGCGGCTTGCTCGAGAAGATCCACACTAATCAACCGAGTGGCCAATTTTCGGATCATATC
>JAJFIM010000108.1 GCA_021774995.1 Alphaproteobacteria bacterium
AACCGCTGCCGGGCGTTTTTCGCCACCCATTATCATGAGTTAACGGCGCTCGCCCAAAAACTGGACGCGGTGGCCAATGTCGCCATGAGCGTTAAGGAGTGGGAGGGCGAGGTCGTCTTCTTGCATGAGGTGAAACCGGGCGCGGCGGACCGGTCTTACGGCATCCAGGTGGCCAAATTGGCGGGCTTGCCGCCTTCCGTGATCGCGCGGGCGCGCGACGTGCTGGCCGTGTTGGAGCGGACCCGCCGGGAGGGCGCCGCCGGGCCGGGAGAGGGCGCGCCCAGCCTTGACGATTTGCCGCTCTTTTCGGTCCCGAAACAAAAAAAAGAGGAAGCGCCGCGGGCGGTTGAACTGGAAAAAGCGCTCAGTGCCGTCCATGTTGATGATTTAACGCCGCGCGAGGCATTGGAATTTGTTTATCATTTAAAAGCGCTTCAAGATCGATAATCAAATCCCTCTAATGCTTGGAGATGGTAAAAATACGCTGGAGAGATAGCGCGCCGGCGCGAACCGGAACGGTGAAATGAAAGGAGCGTCTCATTCGCCACACCCCTGAAAAACCGATTGATGCGATCGACGGCGCGCGATTGCGCGAAGATTTGACGGCGCTTGCCAAAAAAATGTCGCCGGGCGATGCCGGTCTGCGCGCCCGTGCGCTTGAGCGTCTGCGCGACGCACAAGACAAGGGCCGCCTGGCCGCGCGCCGCTGGCTGGAGGCGGGGGCGCCGGGCCGGGAAGTCGCGCAGCTCATTTGCGAAGTCCAGGACGTGGTCATCCAGGCGCTCTATGATTTCACCACCATACATATTTACCGCTCCAGCAACCCCACACGGGCTGAACGGCTGAGCATTGTTGCAGTGGGCGGCTATGGCCGCGGCGATCTGGCGCCGGGATCCGACATCGATCTTTTGTTTCTGCTGCCCTACAAGCAGACCCCGTGGGGCGAGAGCGTTGTCGAATATATGCTGTATATGCTGTGGGATCTGGGGCTGAAAGTCGGGCACGCCACGCGCACTGTGCGGCAATGCGTGGATCTTTCCAAATCAGACATGACGATACGCACATCGCTTTTGGAAATGCGTTTTCTGTGGGGGGATCGCCCGCTTTTCGACAAATTGAAAGCCGCCTACTGGCGGGATGTTGTTCCGGGTACGGACCGTGAATTTGTTGAAGCTAAAATGCAAGAGCGCGCCCGCCGCCACAAACGCGCGGGCCAGTCGCGTTATTTGGTTGAGCCCAATATCAAAGAAAGCAAAGGGGGCCTGCGCGACCTGCACAATCTTTTTTGGATTGCAAAATACGTCTATCGCACAGAGCGCATTGACGATCTGATAAAAGCCGGTCTTTTTACGCGCGGCGAAGTGAATTCGTTTCGAAAAGCCTATTCTTTTTTATGGTCCGTCCGGTGCCATTTACATTTTGTCACCAACCGGCCTGAGGAACGCCTGACCTTCGATGTCCAGGAAGAGATCGCACACCGGCTGAAATACACTGACCGGCCGGGCCAATCCTCGGTTGAGCGCTTCATGAAGCATTATTTTTTGGTCGCCAAGGAAATCGGCGATCTGACGCGTATTTTTTGCGCGGCGCTGGAAGCGGATCAAACGCGATTGCAGATGCGCTTCAGCCGCCTGTTGCGTTTCAGCATAAGACGCAAATCGCTGCCTGAAGGTTTTGCCCTTGATGGCGGGCGCCTCTGTGTCGCTGCGGATAATGCATTTCGCGACGATCCGGTAAATCTCATTCGGCTGTTTTATGTGGCGGATAAAAAATCCCTCGATATCCATCCCGAAACGCTCAAAAAAGCCAAACGCGCACGCGGATTGATCAACGCCGCTATACGGGAAGACGATCAGGCTAATCGTTTGTTTCTAAAAATTCTGACGTCAAAGCATGATCCGGAATGGGCTTTGCGGCGCATGAGCGAGGCGGGGATATTGGGGAAATTCATACCTGACTTTGGCCGCGTCGAAGCGATGATGCAATTCAACATGTATCATCATTACACGGTGGATGAACACACAATCCGGGCGATCGGCATTTTGTCGCGGATTGAACGGGGCGAATTGAAGGAAGAACATCCCCTCTCGCACGATATTATCCATAAAGTTCTCAGCCGGGAAGTTCTTTATATGGCGCTTTTTCTTCACGACATCGCCAAGGGGCGGCTTGAAGATCACTCAAGCGCCGGGGCGATGGTCGCCCGAGAGCTCTGTCCACGGATGAAATTTACTTCCGCCCAAACCGAAACGGTCGCCTGGCTGGTTGAAAGCCATTTGGTGATGAGCGAGTTCGCCCAAAGCCGCGATATATCGGATCCCAAAACCATTGAGGCTTTTGTGGAAATTGTTCAAAGCCCGGAGCGCCTGCGCCTGCTTCTTGTTTTGACCGTGGCCGATATCAGGGCTGTTGGACCGGGGGTGTGGAACGGATGGAAGGGCCAATTGCTGCGCGAGCTTTATTCGGAAAGCCGGGAAATGCTGCAGGGCGGCGCGGAGGCTGATCACGATGAACGGCGGGCGGGACGGGCTGTGCGCCTTAAAGAAAAATTGGCGGCGCGCCTTGGCGACTGGACTGTGCCGGAACGCGCCCATGCATTTGAGCGCCATAAGGATTCCTATTGGCTGTCTTTTGATGAAGACACTCATATGCGCTATGCCGCTTTTATGAGGGAAGCAAGCCGGGCCGGCAAGACGCTCGCGATCCATCATGCGGCGGACCGTTTCAAATCCATCACGGAGGTGGTGGTGTATACGCGAGACCATCCAGGTCTTTTTTCCAAGCTCGCCGGCGCGTTCACCCTTTCAGGGGCGACGATTATGGACGCCAAGGTTTTTACCACCACTGACGGCATGGCGCTGGATGTCTTTTATGTGCAGGACGCCACCGGCGCGCCGTTTGACGAACCGGCGCGCCTGAAGGCTTTGGACGCTATCATTGTGCAGGTTGTTCAGGAAGGCTTGTCTCCTCATCAGCATATGACGCCGCCGCGGCTGAAAAAACGCGAACAGGCCTTTGCGGTCGAGCCGCAAGTTCTGATTGACAATAAAGCCTCCGATATCCACACCTTGATTGAGGTTAATGACCGTGATCGGCCGGGCCTGCTCTACGGTCTTACCCGCGCGCTCAGGGGATTGCGCCTCACCATCGTTTCGGCGCATATCTCGACTTATGGCGAGCGGGCGGTGGATGTGTTTTATGTCAAGGATCGTGCGGGTCTGAAAATAACCCGTGAGGGGGCGTTGGAAAATATTCAAAAAACCTTGCTAGAGGCTCTCAATCTGGATTATGCCAGCACGGCGGCGGATGCCGCAGAATAATGATAATGTGAAATTGAGTCCCTCAGCCCTTTTGGCCGCGCCCTTTTAAAAGTCCGCACATGAATCTTCTGAAAGACACAGCCACAGTCGGCGGCATGACTTTGATCAGTCGCGTTCTGGGGTTTGTGCGCGATATTCTGTTGGCGGCGATAGTGGGCGCGGGGCCTGTGGCCGACGCTTTTGTGGTGGCCTTCAGGTTTCCCAATCTGTTTCGCCGCCTTTTTGCCGAAGGAGCGTTTAACGCCGCTTTCGTGCCGCTTTTCGCCAAGCATTTGGAAGAGAATGGAGAGGACAGCGCCCGGCGGTTTGCCGAAGAATCGCTGGCCGTTCTGCTGACGGCGTTGGTTGTTTTCACGCTGGTCACGGAAATTTTCATGCCGGCCGTGGTTTTGGCGTTGGCGCCGGGTTTTGTCGAAGACCAACAGAAATTTGATCTGACGGTGCTCTTTACCCGCATTGCGCTGCCCTATCTCTTGTTCATGTCTTTGGCGGCGCTCTATAGCGGTCTCCTGAATTCACTGGGGAAGTTCGCTGTCGCCGCCGTGGCGCCCGCTTTGCTGAATGTGGTGCTGATCACGGCGCTGCTTGTCGCGGCGCCGCGCATGCCCACGGCCGGTCATGCGCTGGTTTACGGCGTGGTCGTGGCGGGTGCGATGCAACTCCTTTTTGTTGCGTGGGCCGCCGGGCGGGCGGGATACAGCTTGCGCTTGCGCCGCCCCCGTCTGACGCGCCCCGTACGCCGTTTGATCCGCTTGGGCGTACCGGGCGCCCTGTCGGGCGGCATCACGCAGATTAATATTGTCATCGGCACCATGATTGCCTCGATGGAAGCGGGCGCGGCGTCTTATTTGTATTACGCCGAACGGGTCTATCAATTGCCTTTGGGTATTATCGGCATCGCCATGGGAGTGGTGTTGCTGCCCTCTATCGCGCGGCAATTGCGGGCGGGCCGTGAGACGCAAGCCCATAACAGCCAAAACCGGGCTCTGGAGTTGTCAATGTTGCTGACCTTGCCCGCGGCGGCGGCGCTGTTGGCGATTCCGATGATCATCGTCATGGTCCTGTTCGAGCACGGCGCATTTGACCATGAATCCGCCCGATCGACCGCCAAGGCTTTGGGCGCATTTGCCGCGGGTCTGCCCGCCTTCGTGTTGATAAAAGTTTTTTCGCCTGGCTTCTTTGCCCGGGAGGACACGCGCACCCCGATGATATATGCGGCAATTTCCGTGGCGGTGAATGTGATTTTAAGCTTGATTCTGTTCACGCAGATCGGGTTTTTAGGGATTCCCATCGCCACCACGCTGGCCAGTTGGGTGAATGCGGTGCTGCTCGGGCTTAAACTTCTAAAACTGGGCTATTTCAAAGCTGATGCGCGGCTGACCCAGCGCCTGCCCCGCATTTTGATCGCCAGCATTCTCATGGGCGTTGGGCTCCACTGGGCGGTGGGCGCGGCGCTGCCATTGGCGCCGCCCGTGGCCGCGGCGCAAATGCTGGTGCTGGCGGGACTGGTGCTCGGCGGTTTGGCGGTTTATGGAGGGCTGGCGCTCAGCCTTGGGGCGGCGCGTCTGCAAGAGGTGCGGGGCCTATTTTCAAAGGGTTCGGCGCAAAAGTAATGAGTGAAGGAGGCTGACCTTAAGCCATGGAGAACAAATCTAACAACCGCCCGGCGCCCGCGCCCCGCGTTTTTTCAGGCGTTCAGCCGACGGGCAATCTGCATCTGGGCAATTATCTGGGGGCGATCAGAAATTTTGTGACGCTCCAGGAGACCTATGACTGTCTCTATTGCGTGGTGGATTTGCACGCCATCACGGTGTGGCAGGAGCCGTCTGTTTTGGCCCGGCACACCCGCGAGGTGACGGCGGCGTTCCTGGCGTGCGGCATTGATCCCAAAACCCAAATCATTTTCAATCAAAGCGCGGTGCCCGCTCATGCGGAACTGGCCTGGGTGTTCAATTGCGTCGCCCGGATGGGGTGGCTCGGGCGCATGACCCAGTTCAAAGACAAGGCGGGCAAACATCAGCAAAACGCCTCCGTGGGTCTTTTTGCCTATCCCAATTTGATGGCGGCGGATATTCTGGCTTATAAATCCACGCATGTGCCGGTTGGAGAAGATCAAAAACAACATCTTGAATTGTGCCGGGATATTGCGCAGAAGTTTAATAATGATTTTGACGCGCCGGACTTTTTTCCTTTGCCCGAGCCTTTGATTCAAGGGCCGGCAACGCGCGTGATGAGCCTGCGCGACGGCGCGGTGAAAATGAGTAAATCCGACAAATCGGATAATGCGCGCATAAATCTGAATGACAATGCCGATCTGATCGCCAAAAAAATACGCAAAGCGAAAACCGATCCCCGCCCGCTTCCCGAAAGTGAAGAAGAGGCAACAACCCGTCCGGAGGCGGATAACCTTATTGGCATTTATGCCGCATTGGCCCGGCAATCGCGGGGGGATGTAATTCAGCAATTTGCCGGCAGGTCTTTTGCCGCGTTTAAAAATGAACTCAGCGATCTGGCGGTTGCGGTTCTGGCGCCGATTGGCGAAGAGATGTCCCGCTTGATGGCGGCGCCCGATCACGTCGATGACGTGCTGAGGGACGGGGCTTTGCGGGCGGCGGCCATCGCGACGCCGATTATGGACGATGTGAAACGCATCATCGGGTTTGTGCGCTAAATGCGATTTTTCTTGCGAAAGCGCGTCGGAAAGGACGGATGAGATCATGCAATGGGCTCAAGGCGCGCGGCGGATCAGCGCCGCGTTTCGAAATTGGTTCGCGGGATTATTCGGCAGGCTGCGTAGCGTCGATCCGGAGGATTTGCGCCTTTGGGCAAAACGCGCCGGGATCGCGCTGTTGGCTTTCTTGCTGCTCTATTATCCTCTGGGCATGGCGTGGCGGCACGCCATCAATGACGATCTGGATTTCGCACCGGCCGCTATTCTACCCGGTCAATCTCAATCTGTGGCCGTGGTTGCCGCGCTGATCAACCGGGAAGTCAATGAGGCGGGCTGGGTGGCGAATAACCCCTTTTTCATGCCCTCGGCGCCGCTTGACAACATGCCGAATTACCAAATGGGATTGGTCGAAGCGCTGGGGCGGTTCAGCGTTGAGCTGAAAGACCAGATCGGCCGCACGCGCGGCTCCAGCCAGACCGATCCGGATCTGCAAGAGGCGGCGGGATTGCTGCAATATAGCGGCACGCGCTGGGTGTGGGATCCAAGTGTCAGTCTGTGGCCCACGGCGTCATCCGAAGCGCAATACCGCAAAGCGCGCAAGGCGCTGCTGGCCTATAACGCGCGGCTGGCTCAAGGCGCGGCGGTGTTTGAAAGGCGCAATGACAATCTCATGGCGACGCTGGACCGCATCGCGCTTGATATCGGGTCCTCTTCGGCCGTTTTGGACCAGCATCTCACCGCCAATCGTATGCGGGTGATCGACACGCAAGTTGATGACGTTTTTTACGGCGTCAAAGGTCAGATGTACGCCTATACGCTCATTTTAAAAGCGCTGCGCACCGATTTTGCCGACGTGATTAAAGAGCGCAGCTTAGAGGGCGCTTACGACCAGATGACGCACAGTTTTACTCAGGCCGCCGCGCTTGACCCTTGGATCATTGTCAATGGTGCGCCTGATTCGCAATTCTTTCCCAGTCACTTGGCCGCGCAAGGGTTTTATTTGTTGCGGGCGCGGACGCAATTGCGTGAAGTGACCAATATCCTCTTGAAATAATTCTGTGTTAGGCTGTCGGGGTGAAGCGGAATGCTCAGAGCGCGAAGGAGCTTTTTAGATGTCATCGGAGCAGACGCAAGCATTGCGCAAGTTTCTCGTTGTCGTTGACGACAGCCCCGAATGCCGGGTCGCCACATATTTCGCCAGCCGCCGGGCCAATCACACCGGCGGGGTGGTGACCCTGCTTTATGTTATTGCGCCGCCGGATTTCCAGCACTGGCAGGGCGTGGGCGAGGTCATGCGCGACGAGGCGCGCGAGGAAGCCGAACGCGTGCTGTATGAAATGGCGCAGGAGGTGTGCGCGCTGTCGGGCCGCTTGGCCGAATTGGTGGTGCGCGAGGGTCAAACGCGCGAGCAGATTCAACAATCGATCATTGAAGACCCGAATATTCAAATTGTCGTTCTGGGCGCGGCGCCCGGCAAAGGGGGGCCGGGCCCTTTGATCAACGCCATTGCCATGGGCGGGTTTGCCGAAGATTTCGGGGCGCCGCCCGTGCCCCTCACCATCGTGCCCGGCAGCCTCACGCGTGCGCAGATTGACGACCTGACGTGATTGAAAAATTTTAAAATGCGGGGTGGTCAAGACAACGAGAAGGTTTCAGCTATGCCGGCAATTGCGCAAAAAGATAAATCCATCGTCATCCAGCGCCTCGGGCCAAATTTGGGAGCGCAGGTGACCAGCGTGGAACTTGCCGCGCCTTTGGACGCCGCGACGTTCCAGAGCATCCATGACGCCTTTATTGCTCATGAAGTTTTGATTTTTCCGGATCAAAATATCACGCCGCAGGAATTTCT
>JAJFIM010000109.1 GCA_021774995.1 Alphaproteobacteria bacterium
AAAATGCTTGGCAGGGATACCGTTAAATTTCCGCATGTGACGCTTGGCCTGGTTCCAAAAATTCTCAATCCCGTTGATATGATTATGCTTGTTTGCAAACAATTTTGAGTGGTTGATCCGGTAGTGCTTAAACTCGGAAACATCGAGCACATTATACCCGCGCCAACAATCAGAATAGACGATGCTGTCGGGCTGTATTTTGTCACGAATGATCGGCATTAACGTCTTGCTGGCCGCATCGGGAATGATCTGTGTGTAAACCCTGCCGCCACGTTTGAGGATTCCGAACACGGGAACCTTACCGGCAGCGCCGCGCCCACGCTTGCCTTTTCTGGTGCCTCCAAAGTAGCTTTCATCGACTTCAAACTCACCGGAAAGCAATGCCTCATTTTTGCATTCAAGGGCGATAATTTCACGCAGTCGCCGGTAATAATACGCCGTCGTTTTGAAGTTAACGCCGATCAAATTAGCAGCACAACGCGCCGTCGTGCCGGCCACAAAATGCTCCATCAAACGCTGCTGTTTTTCTCTACTTAAACGACTCTTTCGCATGACCATACTGATAACCTTTCGTAGTTATCTGGTACAGCCCCTATATGTTTTTATATATAAACATAATATTGAATACTTGATTATTCATCCCAATCATATTATTACTAGCACTGCACGTTACGAGGCATTTACGGCCCCGACGCGTAGGCCCCATAAACATCTAATAGCTTATAAATATGATACGCGCTTTATTTGACAGTTTCCGTGACCTGCTGCCAATCATTTTGGTCATTGCATTCTTTCAAATTATTGTCCTGCAACAGCCTTTCCCTAACCCGAACGATGTTCTTATCGGGCTGATTGCGGTGATATTCGGCCTCGCCTTATTCATACAAGGTCTTAATCTTAGCCTGTTTCCTGTCGGCGAAGGCGTCGCAGAAGCTTTTGCTAAAAAAGGCAGCGTGTTCTGGATAGTCGTTTTCGCCTTTGCGCTTGGTTTTGGGACGACAGTGGCCGAGCCGGCTCTCATTGCCGTTGCCGGTGAAGCGGCAGAAGCCAGAATCACGAGCGGCATGCTGGAGAATACCGCATCCGCTAAAAACGCCTATGCCAATGGCTTGCGATACGTCGTTGCTGTTTCTGTCGGGCTGGCGCTTGTCGTGGGCGTCTTGCGTATTATTAAAGGCTGGGCGATACACAAAATCATCATCGCCGGTTACATTACTATCCTCGTTCTGACTCAGTTTGCTCCGCGCGAAATCATCGGCATTGCCTATGACTCCGGTGGCGTTACAACCTCAACCATTACAGTGCCGCTGGTCACTGCCCTTGGCATCGGTCTGTCGACTGTTATCAAGGGGCGGAACCCGATGATTGACGGCTTTGGATTGATCGCCTTTGCAAGCCTGTTTCCCATCGCCTTTGTATTGCTTTACGGAATGGTGATGTAAAATGGAGGAATTAGCGGGCACGATCATATTAACTTTTCTGAGCACATTACGAGATGTGGCCCCAATTATCATTCTTCTTGTCTTCTTCCACTATGTCGTGCTGCGGAAACCCATTCGCAATTTACGGCGGGTCATCGAAGGTTTCTTCTATGTGATTGCCGGACTGGCCTTGTTCCTAATCGGTCTGGAACAAGCGTTATTCCCGCTGGGTGAACTGATGGCACAGCAACTGACATCTCCCGATTTCATGGGCAAAGCGCTCGATCAGCTAAGTTGGGCAGACTATTACTGGGTGTATATTTTTGCGACCGCCATTGGATTTGCCACAACAATTGCCGAGCCTTCATTAATCGCCGTTGCGATGAAAGCGGCACAAATGTCCGGCGGTGCAATCAGTCCGTGGGGACTGCGGATTGCCGTTGCCATTGGTGTTTCCGCCAGTATTGCGCTCGGCGCCTTCCGCATTGTTACAGGTACGCCGCTACATATATATATGATGGTGGGCTATCTGGTCGTTGTTATACAAACCATGTTCACCCCCAAATGGCTGGTCCCCCTTGCCTATGATTCCGGCGGCGTGACAACATCAACCGTGACCGTACCGTTGGTTGCGGCATTGGGTTTGGGGCTGGCGAGCACCGTCCCCGGACGTAGCGCGCTGATCGATGGTTTTGGCCTGATCGCCCTGGCCAGCCTATTCCCGATGATTACGGTCATGGGCTATGCTCAGCTTTCGGAATGGCAGACAAAGCGTAAAAAAGGAAATACAGAGAATGATCTCAATGATTCAAAGTGATAATGTGTTACTAGAAAATGGAGACTGAACATGGACTTTAAACTGATTATTGCCCTGGTGTCTGATGATTGCACCGAAAAAGTTATCGAAAAAGCCCGGGAAGACGGGGCCACAGGCGCTACCGTCATCACAAGCGGACGCGGCGAAGGACTGACCCCGGCGAAAACATTTTTCGGCCTGACGCTGGAAGGGCAGATGGACATGATTCTGTTTATTGTCGAAAAACATTTAAGCCGTCACATCCTCGAGGGGATTGCTGATATCGCCGAATTTGATAAAGAAAAAGGCACCGGCACCGCAATACAGATCAATATTGAGGATGCCATCGGATTAAAAGCCCAACTTGAGACAATTGAAAAAGAAATCGAGGATCAGATATGAGTAAGCCATCAAAATTTTATGTTAAAGTAAGCGATGTTATGACGCCACATGTAGAAACGATTGACGGTCTGACTACCGTTGATATTGCCATCGCACAGATGAGAGATAAACGCTATGGCGCTTTAATTGTCGCACGCCGTGATGAGAGTGATGAATACGGGCTTGTCACAGTGCAAAATATCGCCCGCAGTGTTATTGAACCGGATTTGTCGCCAGACCGAGTCAACGTCTATGAAATCATGGAGAAGCCCGTCCTGACCATACATTGTGATATGAACATCCGCTACGCGATCCGCTTGCTTGAACAGGTGGGCCAGCTGCGTGCGCTTGTCATTCGTGAAAATCAGGCTGTCGGTATTATTACTATGCTGGATATGGTGACACGTTATCTGGATCATAAAGAGTAAAGATAATATAGGCCAGCGATAGAGTTGGCTGTGAAATATTTATCCCCCTCAGACGGGAAAACAAACTTTGTAGAAGTAATCACAGGCGTTGGCCATACTGCTCGCCCATAATTACTGCTTCCCTCATAAACAAGCCCTTCATTTTTCTCGATTCCAATATTGATCATTTGCCGTTCCTTACTATTTCGCTTTTTCTAAATCTTCATGCTCAAAGGCGGAGGCCATGCGATCAATTTCTTTATTGGCCAGACCACCCGCGCAGTACCTTCGCGATCAAAACGCCTGATAATCAGCACTGGCTTTTCTGCTATATTTTCCAGCCGCCAAACAGGGGTTTGAAGCCCCGCATTTTTCGCCAGTGTGAGCGCAACCGCCTCCCACACAACGATATTATATTCATCATCCTTTTTAGGAAATTTAGCGATGGCCAGATGCCCGTCTTTATCCCGCACAGATGCTTTTGGCCGCGCGCCGCCAAGAGAAGACCCCGGCGCAAGCAGGATTTTCAAATCCTCTGCTGTCTCATCATCATCTAAAAATCTCTCAGAAGCGGATAATAATTTAGGCAAATCAATGAGCGGTGGAATGCTTGTCGTATCTTTTGGGCTAAGATATGGCCCTTCCGGCGCAGCAGAAAACCGCAATGCCCCCTGGCGCGCCTCATCATTAACGCCAAGAAGATAATCCATCTCAAGAAGTGTCCTTGGTGTTTCATTATTTTCTTTGGCGCGCGCAGTTTCCCCGCGTCGCATCAAAACCCGCCCCCAGCGATCCGGCGCAGAATCTCCAATAGCGCCAAACAGCATTTGTCCCGCTTGCGTGTGAAACGCTCCTTCGGTGAGTTGCAAGGCAGGCTCTAGCGCAAATTTTTCCGGGTGGCTTAGCCAATTTTGATCATATTCAAACGTAGTGCTTTCCCGTCCGCCGCGCTGATGCCCCCATAATTTTCCTACAAGGTGGCATTCATCGCCAAGCTGAATGGAGACATAGACTTCTTTAGCGCTCATCATCGCCTCCCGGCTTTTTGTTTCGCGGCAATCTCACGCGCTTTGGCAAATTTTCTTCCTCAAGCGCCCGCCCGACCAGATCATGACTGGCATCCGCCAGATCACGCAAATTATCCGTCAAACCCAACACAAACAGCGCCGAAGCATAAGCTCCCATGGATACAGACGGTTCGCCTTTCTCAATTTTTGAAAGCGTTATGCGCGAAAACCCGGCGCGCTCGGCCATAAGCTCCATCGTAATGCGGCGACGACGGCGAGCATCACTGATATCCTGACCCAGCTTGCGCAAAGCCTTTTTCATGGGAATAGCTAAATGTATCTTACGGCTCATATCGGCACCTTAATGTGTTTAATAGCATGCATTATTACACTCAATGTTAACTATAAGGCGCATTAAGTAATTTTTCAAGCTTTTTTAGTTTAATGTAATCTATAGCAACCATTATGCCGCATTAAGTGCGTTATAAGGCACATTAAACTTTCCTACATTAAAATTAGCGCTGCAAGTAAACTCTCAGTTTATCTGCAGAAAGAAATATGAGGATTGCAGAAAGAATCCAACGGAAAATCACTTTAACCATTTGAAATTAAAGGAAAGTGGTCAAAAAATTGCAGAAAGAAAAAGTATAAATGCAGAAAGAATGCAGAAAGCTTTTCGTGACTTTACTGTTGAACACTAACATCAATATACTTGATATTAAGCTGTTGGTACCTAAACTTAAAAATGATTTAGGTTTTGGAAGCACTGAGTTCTTTGTTTTGCGTAGTAATACAAAAAGAATGCTTCCACGTCTCTTATTTCATATTACTAAATCAAAAGACTTCAGAGAAAAGGCAGAAAAAGCAATGACCGGTGCTTCTGGGCATAGGCGTGTACCTAAATCTTTTGTTGAGAGCTATCCTATTCCTGATATACCTATATCGAAACAACAAAAAATTGTTTCTGAAATTGAAAACATAGAGAATAAAATTTCTGATCTACAAAATCAGTTAGATAGAATTCCAGAGAAGAAAAAAGAAGCTTTACAGAAATACCTTTAGTAAATTTACGATATATTTTTTCGCGATTATCCCTTAATTGGTTGACATAATCACCAATCTACGCTATAATTAAAGTATAGGGAAGGTGATTATTTATGAACATTATAGAAGTATTTGAAAAATTCCCAACACAAAAAGACTGTATTGAACATCTTGAAAAAATCAGATGGGCGGGCGGGATTTATTGCCCGTATTGCGGGGATTTAAACATCAACTCATATGACAACGAAACCCGCCATCATTGTAACGGGTGCCGGAAATCTTTTTCCGTGACCGTGAACACCATCTTCCACGACACACGGCTTCCATTACAGAAATGGTTTCTGGCCATTGCGCTTATCTTGAACGCAAAGAAGGGAATATCAGCCAAACAATTGCAACGGGATTTGAGTGTCACATATAAAACTGCATGGTCAATGGGTCACAGAATTCGGGAAGGCATGAAAGACCAAGAGACTCTTTTGACTGGTATTGTAGAAATGGATGAAACATATGTCGGCGGCAAACCCAAGAAGGGAAGCAACAAAGACGGTGATGGAAATCTCATAAGCAAGCGCGGGCGCGGAACAAAGAAAATACCCGTTGTTGGCATGGTCGAGCGCGGTGGGAAGGTTAAAGCCGAAGTGAAGAATAAAGACCAACTGAAATTTAAAGATTTGTCGGAACTGGTGCGAAAGAATGTTGCACTTTTAGACGCGGTTCTGGTCACGGACGAATATCGCGGGTAGCTGGAGTCGCGCATATTGCTTTATCAAATAAAGCGCATCATCTTCTTTTTCGTACTCCTCAATATCATTGTCAAAAACATGAAGCGCGTCCACCCATTTTTGCAATGGCGTGCGGTATGTATTTTCTTGCCCGCGTTCTTGTTGCTGTTCTTGCATTTCTCATATCTCCTTTTTTGTTTTGCAACAAGGGGAATTTGCCCCTCTCACTATTACTGGTATTCGGTTGCTGCAAAAAACGACGACGAAAAATGAAAAATATTTTTAGGATGTGAATATTCATCCATGAACGCCATAGATTTCTTGTGACATCAAGATAAATAGAATTGAAAAAGTCTTTTTGTCTTTTTGATTCCTTCCTGCGGGGGTAGGATTTGAACCTACGACCTTCCGCAAAGCAGCCGGACTGGAGGACGTGCGCATCCACGATTTGCGCCACAGCTTCGCCTCATACGCCGTCTCCGCCGGGCATTCCCTGCCGATGATCGGAAAACTCCTCGGCCACACCCAAGTGCAAACCACCGCCCGCTACGCGCATTTGATGACAGACCCGATGCATAAAGCGGCGGATGATATTGTGGGGAATATGGCTCGACACTTTATTACCTGGCTGCCGCTAAGTAAGGCACATGCACGCAAGATTGAACCGGATGGGGATGGTGCGATTATCCTGACTTGGCAAACGGATCAAGAGCGTATTATGCTTACGATAGATGGAAGTCTGATTCACCTCTCTCACGAACAAACGGGGCAAGATACTGTATTTGTAAATGATGTCCCGTTCTTTGATCAAGATGATAGAATACTTCCCAGCAGGATAATTGATCGTATCCCAAGAGTTTAGTTATAAAAGGGAAGAATTTTGACATTGAGAGCTGTTGCCATCAATGATGACGATGAAGTTAGTCGCTTGGTATTCAGACCAAAGGACTTTCTTGACGGTATTGGCCCTTTGAAGATCTCAAAACATTTATACTTCAATGAGAAGCATAATTATAAAGAGTCCGTGAATTGCCGCAGGCTTGTAACGAATTATCCTAAAGACTTGCACCAGCAAGGACATGAAAAAGCTGCTAACGATAGCAGCAAAAAGAAACAAGAAGGTAAGGATCCCGTGACCTATGAAGGGTTCGTTTCTATAGGGGTTGGAAGCGTGGCGATAAATCCTGTTTTTATATCGTCGGAGAAGCCTTCATTCTGAAAAAGGTGGTACACATCAAATAAATCACGCGGATGCTGACGATCCAGTGCAGCACAAATCTTTCCGCCGAACAATTCCTGATGAGAGACAACCTTTATAGCCGCAAACTTCCCAAATTCATCCTGAACGGCATCAGCAACGGACATCATGCGGACCGGCCATAAATGGGCGGCTGATATATTGCCCCAGTTGCACTTTCTCAAAAATGAAGCTGTCGAAATTGACGGCGTTCATTTTTTCGGTGGCACAATGTGGACCAATTTCAACAATGAAAATCCGCTGGCGATGCAGATTGCCCGGCGGGGCATGAGCGATTTCAGACTGATATACAAAGATGATGGCAGCCATTTTATGCCCGAAGACACATTGTCACTGCATCGGGATTACACTGAAAAGCTACTTTCATGGTTTGAAACGGGGCTATCAGGGCCGCGCGTTGTCATCTCTCATCATGCGCCGGTCGTTAATTCGAACACCCAGTACGTAAACACCCCGCTCATGCCTGCTTTTAATTCTCTGGATATGATTGAAATCATTGAAAGGCATCAGCCCGATCTCTGGGTTTACGGCCACACACATGAGTGCGATGACCAGAAGATCGGCAAAACTAGGATTATTTCCAACCAGCTTGGCTACCCTCATCGCACAGGGTTTGAATGTGCCGGTTTTGATCCGGCGGGAAAGCCTGTGGATTTATAATTTTTTGATATGATCTCGAATAATGCTCAATACATCTCCAAAAGCGGGCTGACCACGATAATAAAGGCCCCGGCGTTTTTCGTATTCCTGCTTATATAGCGCATGTGTATTTCTATCTCTGAGCAAAAATGCCTCATTCTCATATAAAGGAACTTTAAGGTCAGCCTTTGGAAACCGCTTTTCTTTATGACTTTCATAGGCTGGCGTGCCGATGAACTCTAAAACGGACTTATTTTGAAGCAAACAATAGACATCATAATAATGCCGCATAAAGTTTTCGGGAAATCCGCCTTGTTCCTGCTGCTTTCGATATTTTGTAGCAATCGTTTGCAGTTTTTCAACCAATGTGTAGCCGGGATCATAGCATAAAATGTCACGAGCCCTATTATCCAATACAGCCACATTTCGCTCAATCGCAAAATCTAATGCCCAGGATGAAATATCGACCGCATGGTTAGGAGCCACATCGTCAAACCCGGCTTCAAGCAATACGCCGTCTTTTGCAGTGCCATCTGAGGCGAAGTGCGCTTGATAAAAAAGCCTGATACCGCCGCTAAAATATTTTGGGATGCCATCGAATAGCGTATCACGGTCTGCTCTTAGAACACCTGGGATTGTAATTGTTTGCGCAAGATAATCATAAAAATCCTTACGGCTTTGGCGGTGCTGTTCCTTATCCTGATTTTTTAGAGTTTTGACATCCATATCTTTTGGCGGACTGATATGAATATCAATATCCTCAGAAAAGCGGTCTATAATACCAAACCCTTTTGAAAGCGATGTCCCACCCTTTAACTGAAAATCGTATCCCGCCTGTTTCAGACCAAAAAGGCAGTGCATGATCCAATAGTCTTTCTCCGCCAGATACGGATCTATGCCTTGCTCTGCCGCAACTGTGCGTATCAGATCTGTAAATTCTGGATGATCGTGTAAAAAAGGATCAGGCATCGGCAAGTACACTTTCAAAGAATTTCTTGCTTCTGACCCCGGCGTAATCACGCACAGCTTTCATCAGTTTTTGCTGATCCATTGAGCGTGCTTTTTTAGCAACGTTATCTTTCAACTTTTCTTTATCCTCCGCTAAAAAATCAAGATTATTCATCAGATCAACCAGTAAGAATTCAGGGCTGGCGGTTTTTGGAAAGCGAGGCCGCTTTACAAAGAAAAAAGGGCGTCCGGCCAGCGTAAAATGTCCATCACGTTTATGATTATACACAAGCCTTTCATTATATAGCTGAGTCGTACCAACGCCCAAAGAATTATAAGCATTTAGTGACGCCAGATAAAAGTTGTCCTCTTTTAAGAAGGTGCTCACCAGCTTTTCATCGTCTGGCGGAACAGCCCCAAAGGAAGCCTTTTTAGGGTAGTAATAAACGCCATTCCTGAGCTTCTGGAGAGTGTTATCAGCCATAAGCAGCTGCAGGTGCCTGTCAACGGCGCTGCTAAAGCGTGCCAGATCAGCCCGCCGGTAGACCTGGCCGGGGCGAAGATGCTTTCTTAATTGTACTACTGCATTGCTCATAACTTCATTATAAGGAAAAATAGTTAAAAAATCAATTTTTTAGTCTAAAATTCATGCAAATATAGATTTGACTGTCCCTGCGAATGAAGCGTTCATCATCCAAAACGCTTCTAACGAAAGGGATCTCATGAAAATACTCACCTACAGCGATGTGCATCTGGAATTCGGGCACAACTGGCATCCACCGACTGATATTGACGGCGATGTCATGTTACTGGCCGGAGATATTGTCAGCTTTAAACATTATAACCCGCTTAAATTCCTGCTGAAGTTCTGGAACAAGCCGGTGATCTACATTTCCGGCAATCACGAATATTATGACACCAATATGGACGTGGCCGAAAGAGTGGCTCTGGAATGGATCAGCCGGAAATTGCCAAATGTTCATTATCTGAAAAACAGCGCCATTAAAATTGACGGTGTTCATTTTTATGGCGGCACGATGTGGACGGATTTTGATGGCGGTAATTATCAGGCTATGCGTTATGCGCAGGAATACATGAATGATTACTGGGTTATCCGCACCGATAAAGCGCAAAAACTAACGCCGGAAGATACACTCAAATTCCATGAGAAATATGTTGAGAACCTGATTAAATGGTTTGAGGCTGATCTATCAGGGCCAAGGATTGTGTTATCACATCATGCGCCGATACCGGGGCCGACAGGATTAAACCGTCATGGGAACAGAGAGATTGAGCCCGCATACACATCCCGTGATATGATCAAAATCATCGATAAATATCAACCCGATCTTTGGGTGTACGGCCACACGCACCAACCCAATGATCAGACCTTTGGCAAAACCAGGATTATTTCCAACCCGCGCGGTTATGCCTTCAGGCACGAGTTGTGCGAAGGTTTCGACCCTTACGGCAAGCCGGTGGAGGTAAAATGAGCGAGAACGACAATCAGAAAACAAAACATATCCGGTTCAAAACCTATTGGATTATCCAGCGCGCCGTTGAAGAAGGCATAGCTTACGGCTTAAATCGGGCGCACAAACATACGGATAATCCCGATAATAATCATATCGCCCTGGAAATTGAACAGGCAGTAATGTCTGCGCTGGATGAGATCATCGATTTTGAGAGAAGCTGAGGCTATTTCTACAGTTAAGATGTGGTGCCGTTCAGTTTATCTTCCAGCGCATTCAGGAGATCTTTGTGTTTGTCGGGATTCTGCCGGATCAGTTTTTGAATATTTTGCAGTTTCCACCGGATGGCAGGCATGTCTTTCAAGCCAGGGACCGGGAACAAATCCCAGTCCGGTTCCCCCTTTTTGAAACTGATCAAAAAACGCTTATCGTCATCATTAAGCGCTGAATGGATCTTGGCAATCAGCTCTTCCCGCGTGGCTTCGAATTGTTCATAAGTAAAGGGATCTGCTGTCATACCCGCGAATTTATGCTGGAATGCAGATCTCTGATCCAGAAAATTTGGATAGATCAATTCATTAATCGGCCTTCCGCCACCTAGAGCCGCCCGCTCCATAAGTGAAGATAATCATAGTTTTGATATTATTCATTCACCAATTAAAAATAATCAAGCACACTGTGATATAGAACTTACTTTTCCAGACACAAAGCCACAAAAAGCGCAAAGAAATTTGATAATTCAAAAACTTGCCGAAGGGTTCTCAGAAATTTTAACGCCTGTACAGGCTTGATTATCCTCAATAATATAACTGGATGTTTTCCTTTTTTCACGCCTTCATGCTGATGATGCAATCATCACAAAAGCAAGGTTTGATATGACCAGTCCCAATCTCTCCGCCGATATTGCCGAAATGCTGCTGGCCAAGGGCTATACCGAGGCGCCCAGCGATAATAAACAGTGGCGCATTTTCTTTCAGCCTGCGAGCATGGACACGCGCTGGTTCGTGCATGAGGGCGGGAAAGTCCGGCGTGGCAAAAGCGTTCATAATTCCACCGCGATCACGCAGGAAGCCCGCCGCATGCTGGGGCGCTACTGGCTGGAAAAACGCGGCGGCAACCTCTGCAACAGATGGCCGGGATGAACTGCATAATAACTTTGCTTCTGTGCCGTCAGTTTGTTCAAGGATTTGCGTATTGACTTCGGGCGCTGCTTTTCCCAGACGCTCCTTAATCCGGCGCAAGCCTGCAGCGATATTTTCCAGTCCCGTTTTTCTATCATCCAAAGGCAGATATGTAAGGTCTATATCAACCGACAGGCGCGGCATATCTCGAATAAAAAGGTTAATCGCTGTGCCGCCCTTTAGCGCGAAAACTTCTTCCTCCGCCACATGCGGCAAAATTCGGAGAAGCAGGTCAACCTGTGCACGGTAGCGGGGATCAATCATACGTTTGCCAGCTCCTCTGGTATGCTGATTTTGAATTTTGAGACATAAACACCGCCTTTAACGATAGCGCGGTCGCCAGTTCCCAGATCAAATCGGTCTGTATCAAGGAATGTCCGCCATTGATGCCCTGCTTTATCCGCCATATACAGGAACAAGCGCTTCACCTTCACTGACTTGCATGATTCCAGCAATTCCTGCAACAGCTTCGGACGTAAATTGGCAAGTCCTTCCATCAGTTGATAGCATTCCACCAGATCCATTCGTTCTGGCGCAAGATACAGGCATTCCAGTATTGCCCGTTCGGATGATGAAATACGGATAGTAAAATTTTGTTCCTGATGTTCGCTCAGCCCTATGTCTTCTGGCAAAAAGGAGGTTCGGATATATTCTAAGGGCGCACCCCATTCGTAATCAGAAAACCATTTCGGCAATGTTCGGCCAGTGCCAGAAAACAAAAAGATCGTCTCACCACCAAGCCGCACATAGCGGGCCGTACCTTGCCGCGACAGAGCCGTCAGCGCTCCTGCGTGAACCGGAAAGGCCAATTGCTCCTGCAGCGCACACAGCGCGCCTGGCCAGGCCACAGAATCATGCGGCCTTTTATAAGCGCCTGCACCCAACGAAGACAACCAGCCGCTCTTCCGGTATCTTTTCTGCAGATCGCGCGATATGCCATGCTGCTCCAGCCATCCGGCAAGAAAAGGAACACCGGATTTATGAGCCTCCAGCATATACTTTAATTTATCTTCTTTTTTGGTACTCATAGTACCTATAATACAGTTTTTTTAATGAAAAGCCAGTTAAATAATCTGCTTCCAAAAACCTGAAGGTCGCATATTTCCGGCACCTAACGCATTGATTTTGCATGCGTGAATTATTCATAAAGTACAATAGGGTATTATTCCTAAGTCAATTTTCGCTTGTTTTCGAAGGGGTTGTCAGGAATTTGCTTCCGGATTGCTTCCAAATCCGATGTAGGGTATCGATCTGCATCGCATCGAAATGACGGTTAAGTCATTGAAATATAAAGGAAAAAATTGGTTGCGGGAGTAGGATTTGAACCTACGACCTTCAGGTTATGAGCTTAAAAGGCCATATGCTAACCTATTGATTTTAAATGTAAAAATTGCCATTGACATATTAATGTGCGAACGCGTGTGCGACTGATTCGGCCTATTTTACAAGCCATTCCAAGCACTTGCTTGCTGAGCAACGATTTTCGAGTTTTTACTCAGAATTACGCTCTTCAGGTTTTTGACTCGAAGGTCGCAGAGACGCCTAAAAACCTATGCGAATTCGAGTATATTTATACCACTTTATAAGAAAACCAATACTTTACAACAATGCAGTTTGTACGAATTTTTGTGCGAGAAATAAAACATTCCCGTTCGGGAATATTTCCCTCTAAATGCTATTCAAACGTGACTTCACGGCTCGCATAATAGTGCATCCGCTAACATTGTTTGTTTTGTTCTTTCATTTATTCGGAGTTCTAAATCTAAGGCAGACAGAACAGCCAAAATCGTTTCCAGCTTTGCCGCCGGATTTCCATTTTCGATGAGAGATATGGTTTCTTGGCGCAGCCCCGCCTTTTCACCCAATTCGGATTGGCTCATGCCGCGCTTTTTACGGGCGCGGCGAATAGTGTTTCCAAGTTGTTCAGGGCTACGTGCTAATTCAGACATAATCGACTCCTTCGACATCATTATGCGCCAAATCGCATAAAACGTCAATATCGGAATTAACACATAAAATGGAATTATGCGCCAAATCGCATAAAATTAAATTATCGGATTTGACGCATAAGAAATATTGGCGGCTAAAATCAAAAACTAAAGTTTAAGCGTACTCATTAGCGTTTCAATTTTCTGCAAAAGCTCATCAAAAGTCACTATTTCAACATTTTTCTGATTGTTTCTGAGCAGTTCAAAACATTCCTTTTGTTCATCTGACAAGCTAGATTTACGCCCCGCAATCAATATTACTTTGGGATCAAGGCTTGGATATAGTGGAACTAAAACGGCCTGGCATACCCATCCACATGCCTTTACGTTTGGAAGCCGCCAATTTATCGCGGATGCGCTCCCCAATGACCTCACGCTCAAATTGGGCAAAGCTCAGCAGGATATTTAGCGTCAAGGCTGTTAAATTCTTGATCTAGACCTTCCTCTGTAGATTTACGGGTGTAAATGGCGCAGCGGATATTGCTTTTTTCTTTGCTCATGATATCCGCTCCTTACGAGAGGTCAGGCCAAAAAAGGCATTCCCGCTCCAGCGCGTGCCTGTAATCAATGTAGCAATCGCGCTCAGGCTTTTATAATGGTCACCCTGATATTCAAAGCCTTTGCTGAGCACTGTGACATAATGATCTGTGCCACCATGTTCCCGCATCAGGCGCGTACCAGCGACAGGGCGGAAGGCTTTGACGCGGCGTTTGATTTTTTTGCCTTTAATCAGGTCACGGAGCATATTATGGGTATCAGTCGATAGTCCGCCAAATTCCAGCTCTTGCATACGGTAGGCCAGCTTATTGACCAGTGTGGCTTTGTTAAATAAAGGGGCAGATTCATCAAAATAGCTCTCCCACAAATCTTTTAAATAGGGCATGGACTGATTAGCAAGCCCGGCTATTTCTTTTTCTAATTCACTGTTATACATCGATTTTTCTCCGTATTCGTCTTACACACATGAATGCTTCACCGGGGCAGTAAGTCCAGCTAAAGCTCTCTCTTTCTTCTGGTATGTGAATGGCTTTAAAAACGACGACGAGAATTCAAACTTTTTCAAAGAAAACCGCATAGCAAACGATACAAACGGAATCTTCTGGTTGGGAATATGTGGGTTTTGTTCAAAATCAATGCGTTACAACCTGAATACTTTTTGCGAAAGAGTCTTCAGCTTTTGAGAGAATGGGCACAATTTCGCCTTTGAACAGAGGAAATGGGGGAGAGATAGTATTGAGCCTGTGAACAGCTCTACCTCGAAAACCCCGCAAAGACTGGGCTTTCGGGCAAAGAAAAACCGCCCAACATTGCTGTTAGAGCGGTTCGTAATTAGTAAATTGGTTGCGGGAGTAGGATTTGAACCTACGACCTTCAGGTTATGAGCCTGACGAGCTACCGGACTGCTCCACCCCGCGTCACCGAGAGATCTAGGGTTATAAACAACCCGCCTCTATTAATCAAGCAGCTTCTTTTTCCCGCTTCTTTTGCGATACCTCAGGCGCAGTGGTCTAATTCCCGAACAGATTTTTAATACCGTTGGTTAAGGAGTCACCAAATCCTTCGCCTGTTTGTTTTGTAAAAGAACGGCCCAGATCAAGTTGTGCGCCTATTTCCGCCAGCGCTTCTTGTGACATGCCCTGTAAAAGCCCGCCGGATCCGGCCGATTTCATCGCTATTTTCACAAACTGATCTGTAATGTCGGAAACGGCTTGCGCCGGTGCGATCCCTCCCTCTTTTTGACCAAGATTCTGCATATGAATATTGGGAAGGGCTATGGCGGCCATTTCCTGATCCAGCAGCGTGATAAGCGGTTTCATTGTCGCATCATCAATATGTAGATTGTTAATGATGACTTTTGTAGCGGATGTGGCTGGATCTTTCGCCGGTTTATCGGCTTGTTTTTTGCTGCTCATCGCATTGTCGCGTAATGCCGTCAGGTTTGTCCCCTGTGCGCCAACCTCCAGATTTAAGGTCGTACCTGTCACAATAATTTTGTCAAAAACAAGTTTTTCACGAGAAAGACTGTTTGCTGTTACAGAAATGTTCTCAACCGTTAAAGCATGGGGGGCGCTAAATCCTGCTGGATTACCGACATGAAGACCTGTTAATTCGACCGTTAACTCAGCAAGTGAAATATCCAATGTATCAATTGTAACCTTTACATCCAAAGCCTTGCTGGCTACTTTTTCAATGGCTGTTTTTGCTACGGACCCCATATTCAAATACAGGGCTACGGCTCCGATTAACAAAAGCGCTATAATGCCGCCGATAACAGGCATTTTATTTTTTTTCTTCTCGCTCATCTGATGTTTTCCTTTGAGGGTAAAATTTTACTTATGCTGCCTAACTTTCTGGACTCAATCAAGTGAAAGCTTTTATGTAACTGTTTTTCTCAACAATACGAATTTAAGACTATGGATAAAATAAAAAAATATATGCCTCTCGCTGTTCTGATCCTGTTGATCGCCGGAGCCTATGCTAGCGGTTTACATGAAATGTTGAACCTTGAGACATTACAGGCTCATAAAGGGCAATTGAAAGCCTATGTGACAGAGAAACCCGTTATGACCGCGATGGGTTTTACGGCGGCCTATCTTGTGGCGGTGGCCTTGTCTTTGCCCGTGGCAACGTTATTAACGCTTTTGGGCGGGTTCTTGTTTGGTAAATGGTTGGGCACGTTGTTTGTGGTGTTGGGCGCGACCCTTGGGGCAAGCATTATCTTTCTGATCGCCAAAAGCTCTTTGGGAACGGTTTTGCGTGAGAAGGCCGGGCCGTTATATAAGAAAGCCGCCAAAAATATGGAGGAGAATGCCTGGGGTTATCTCTTTTTTATGCGCCTTGTCCCCGTGTTTCCTTTTGTTTTGGTCAATATTGTTCCGGCCCTGTTTAACGTGCCTCTGCGTATGTATTTTATAACGACCTTTTTTGGCGTGATGCCCGGCACATTCGTTTTCGTCAATGTCGGCGAAACACTGGGGGAGATTGAGTCTCTGAATGATCTGGTGTCGCTGAAAACTTTATTTGCCGTGGCGCTGTTTGGCGTTTTTGCGTTGATCCCGGTTATTTATAAACAGGTGAAAGCCCGTAAAGCCACGGTTGAAATGGTACTTTTTGCACTTGCTTTGGGTGTGGCAACACCGGCGCAAGCCTCGGATTATAATCGTTTTCTGACATTGTATGACGGCCTGTTGCAAGATTATGTTCATCAGGCAGACTTCCGAACCTTTTCGTATAATGCCGTGGATTATGAGGGCTGGGCGCAGGATCCCCGGTACAAACAGGCCCGGGCAGCGATTATAAAATCCGTGCCACAAGACGGAGAGACTCGTGATGAGGAAATGGCATTTTGGATCAATACCTATAACTTTCTGACGATTGATTTGATAGTCAGTCACAACGAAAATGAGAGCATTAAAAATCTGGGTAGTTTTTTTCACTCTCCCTGGGAAAAAGCAGAGTGGGTAATCGGCGACAGGTCTTTAACATTGGATGACATAGAGCACGATATTCTGCGACCCATGGGGGAGGCACGTGTTCATTTTGCCATTAATTGCGCTTCCTTGTCTTGTCCGGATTTACGCCCGGAATCTTACCGTGCCGAACGGTTGGATGAACAGCTTGAAAATCAGGCCCGGCTTACATTGAAGAATCATGGTAAAGGCTTTTACTACGACAACGAAAATGATACAGCTTACGTCACAAAGATACTGGACTGGTTTGGCGATGATTTTGGTGATCTTTACACATGGCTGCAAGACTACAAGCCCGGTGTTATGAATTCGGAAACGACAATTCGCTTTCTTCCCTATGATTGGTCCCTCAACAAGAAAAGGACGGAAATTCGTTCATGAGTGAAGATGCAAAAAATATAATCGTCGATTTATGCGTTATTGGCGCCGGGTCAGCCGGGTTGTCCGTTGCCTCCGGTGTTGTTCAACTGGGCCTTGATGTGGCTCTGATTGAAAAAAGCAAAATGGGCGGCGATTGCCTGAATACAGGCTGCGTTCCTTCCAAGGCATTGCTGGCGGCGGCTAAAGCGGCGCAAGTTATGCGCACTTCTGATAAATATGGCATAGCAGAGCAGGAGCCCGATATAGATTTTAACGCTGTTAAGACTCATGTTTCTGATGTCATCAAAGTGATTGAGCCGCATGACTCTGTAGAGCGTTTTGAAGGTCTTGGCGTGAAGGTTATCAAGGGCGCTGCCGCGTTTACATCAGCCCACACCGTGCAGGTTGGTGAGCAGACGATCACGGCACGCTATTTTGTGATCTCCACAGGATCACGGGCTGCAATTCCGCCTATTGAGGGGCTGGACCCTGATAAAATCCTGACCAATGAAAATATCTTCGAACTGCGTGAAAAACCGGATCATCTGATTATTGTAGGGGGCGGGCCGATTGGTATTGAAATGGCGCAAGCCCATAAACGGCTAGGCTGCAAGGTCACCGTTCTGGATATGGGATCCATTCTGCCTCATGATGACCCTGACCTGACGGCGGTCGTTCGTGACTCTCTGGACAATGAAGGCGTGCGGCTTCTCGAAAATATAAAAATAGAAAAGATCGCTCATGCGGAAAAGGGTGTGCGCGTTTATGTTGAAAAAGATGGTGAGCAGAATGCCATTGACGGCTCCCACTTGCTCATAGCTGCCGGACGGCAGGTGAATGTTGACGGGCTGGAGCTGGAAAAAGCCGGAATCGTTTATGACAGGCGCGGCATTCAGGTCGATGCGCGTCTGCGTACGAACCACAAGCATATTTATGCCGCCGGTGATGTGGCGGGAGGCCCTCAGTTCACCCATGTCGCGGGGTATCATGCCGGTATTATCATTCGTAATATGATTTTCAAGACTCCGGCAAAAATCGATTACAAAGCGTTGCCCTGGGTTACATATACAGACCCGGAGCTGGCCAATGTCGGAATGACCGAAAGCAAGGCACGTGAAAAATATGGCGATAGCATCAAAGTGGTGAAGTGGAAATTCAAGGAAAATGACAGAGCCACAGCAGAGCGCCGCACCGACGGCATGATTAAGGTTGTGACGCGGAAAAATGGTAAAATCCTGGGGGCTGCGATTGTCGGCCCTCATGCCGGGGAACTGATCGGCGTTTGGGTGCTGGCCATTTCCAAAGGTCTAAAAATCGGGGCGATAACGGGTATGATTGTGCCCTACCCGACATTTGGGGAAATCAGCAAACGCGCTGCCGGGGCCTTTTATACAGCGTCCTTATTCAGCGATCGTACGAGAAAGATTGTGGGCCTGTTGCAGAAGCTTCCGTTTTAGGGCCTGTTGCCGGACCATGTTTTCACATAAAACAGTTGCGTAATGCGATTTTTTATGTTTTCATAATTGTGTTCTTATGGAGATTATGATTTTGAAAGCGCTCGTACAACATATTAAATCAAGGCTTGAAGACTTTGATGAGCAGGCTTTTGTCCTTGCCGGACGCTCCCCGACATACCTTATGCGGAAAGACGGCTCCCATTTTGAGTATCCATTACTCGGCCATGTCATGCCGGCGTTGGATTTTGAAGAACGTACAAAACTATCAGGCGTTGCCGGTGGCTATCGTTATTTACCCGGTCTGGAAGCTCATGAAATTGAAAATTATGCGCTGGCTATATGCGCGCTTGCGCGGTTTGACGTTGATGTTGTGCGTGAATGTAATGAGAGGCTGCCTTTAATATGGACGGCCTTAAAAAAGTTAAATCCAAAACTTGGGGCTGTCCGTATTGATGAGACGGACCGGGAGGATATTTATGACGCTGTAATTGGCGTTTTAAGCAATTATAATCCACGGGATATAGAGGCTTATATCAATGTCGGGCATGGCATAATAAGAGCAAAAGGCGACGCTTATCAGGCCTGTCGCACATGGGTTGAAAATAATGCCGGTGAAATGCAATGGGTTCCCAGCTATCACACATTAATTTCAATCAAAAGTCAGATAGAACAAAGAGCTCAAAAGAAGACGGGGCCTTCCTTCCGTCCTGTATAAATGTTACGCAGGATGCTATGCGCCGGGGAGAAGATATCTATAAAGAACAGAACCTTTCTGCCCCGGATTTATCACGACAAGACTTGCTTGGCGCTATGGAAAAATATCCCGTTTTGATCGAGCGGCCCATCGTCGTAACAGAAAAAGGAACACGCATTTGCCGGCCTCCGGAATGTGTGCGGGAGATTTTGTAAATCATTGGCGTTGATTTTTGTGGCGGATCGTTGTAAATACCCCTTCATTGGAGATGTGGCCGAGTGGCTTAAGGCGCACGCTTGGAAAGCGTGTTAGGGTTCACGCCCTACGTGGGTTCGAATCCCACCGTCTCCGCCATTAACCCAATAGCGTAAAGTCTCTCCCCTTTGCGGCACCGCTCGCTAAACCGCAGGGATACTAAGGCTTTGCGCTTTATTTGCGCCCCCCTAAAATGACAATGGCTATCGCGTTAAAACCCTTAAAAGTCTCTATATACCCCCTTATCTCTACACTTGCGCCCCCCTTACAAAATTTTAGGGGGGCGCAACTTTCCCAGCATTTCTACGGCTTTGCGGGGAGGTCAATTTTTGTATTCTAAACGAACTATTGCCTATCGGTTGAAACGGTTTAAATTCATTTGACTCTGGAGTATGGTCTAGAGTTTAGACTGTAATTATAGGAGATAAATTATGCTCATCGGTGAATTGGCAGAAAAGACAGGCGTAAGCATTGATACCATTCGTTATTACGAACGGGAGGGACTTATAGAGCCTGTCTCTGTGCGCGACTCCGGCTATCGTGAGTTTGATAAAAAATCGGTTAAAACCATGATTTTTGTTGTTCGTGCAAAAGATTTGGGGTTCTCACTCAAGGAAATTCAGAATCTTTTAATTTTAAAAAATACCCCTGACACTACATGTTCCAACATACAGAGCTTGGCAAAACAAAAATTGGAGGATGTTACAAGCAAAATCAAAGAGCTTCGCAGAATTGAAACTGAGCTTAAAACACTGGTGAAAGAATGCACAGGCGGAAATGCCGGACTGGAAGCCTGTCCGATTGTAAGCACGCTGGAAAAGGAAGACGATTAAATGAGAAAGCTTTTTGGTGCTTTCTCGTTCTACTCATATCAATGACCCTCCTTTGGTCATAAAAAGTAGCTTAACACCCTGTCCAACGAAGTAGGACCACCTCTTCCCTGTCCAAGGGTTTTCTTTAAACGTTCTATTCTACAGAGTGGCTTGCTATATTCCAAAAGGGGACAAACACCTAAGCTCATATATGCAGAAAATGTTTTAGCATTGCTTTGTAATAGCCCTGTATAAGCAAGACTTGCACCTGACATGCGCCCGATAAGAATAACCGGCATTGGAGAGGATAATGCTTCACTCTGTTTAACAGACGTAATCAAGTTTTGTAGAGGCATCCCTACATTCGTGCATTCACCCTCTTGAGCATTTAATTGCTTTAGAAATTCATGATTATTAATCCATATAACCATATTACCTTGCCAGGACAGGGGGATAATTACCGGAGCTAAATTTATTCTCCAGCTATCTTCTTCTGCTAAAATTAAAATAAGGCGTTTAATTGCACCATCAGGCTTATAGCTCTGTATGTGTTGAATAAAGCCGTAATCAAGTGCCTCACTCTCGTCCGTCTTTGTTGTTTCTGTATCAACAGGCAATTCTTTTTCCGAGTGCGACACCTCCCCAACAATCCAGAAGATAAAAACTGCTAGAGTTACAAAAATAAAGAAATTTCTTAGCTTAAGAGATGTTTTATGCTTCATATTCTATCCTTCTTTCTCCAGACTGGAACTGCTTTCATAACGCTTGTCCTTGCCGACAATCCAGAGCCATGTATATCCGGCGATACCGGAAATAAGCGAAGCTGCCAGTATGCCTGTCTTCGCTATTTTTAATAGATTTTCATCGCCATCGAATGCAAGCTGAGCAATAAAAATTGACATGGTAAACCCAATACCGGCCAGAAGGGCCGCCCCAACAATTTGGGAAAAGCTTGTGTTGCTCGGTAATTGCGCCAGTTTTAACTTCAGCGCAATCCAGCAAGTGCCCGTAATTCCTAAAAATTTACCCAGTACCAGGCCAAATGTCACCCCCAGCATGACAGAGCTGTCAGCCATATCGCCAAAACTTTTCAGGCTCAAGACAACGCCTGCGTTAAACAAAGCAAAAACGGGAATGACAAAAAATGCTACGGGCATATGCCAGATATGTTCCAGCCGTTGCAACGGGGTCATAACACTTTGAATCAGTTCTTCCATCGTTTGCACGAGAGACTTCATTGTCATGTTTGTCATCATGTGATGATCAATATCATAGCTTGTATCAAATTTAGACATCAGGTCATCGCTCTGCTCCCTAAAGTATTTGGGATCATATTTGGGCCGGGCAGGCACGGTAAAAGCACCAATTATACCGGCCAATGTCGGATGAACACCGGAATATAGCATGGCAAACCACAGCAACACAGCAACAAGGAAGTAAGGAATTGGCCATCTAATACCTATAAAATTAAATATGATAAGAATGGCAGTAAAACCCGCTGCCCACATCAATGCTTCAATGACGACGGTATCAGTATAGAACATGGCAATAATGACAACCGCCCCCAGATCATCGGCAATAGCTAATGCGACAAGAAAGGCCATTAATGAGCGCGGAACACGGTTACCAAGCAAAACCATTATACCCACGGCAAACGCAATATCAGTGGCCATCGGTATGGCCCAGCCATTTGCCGCATTACCTGCAGGATTAAAGAAGTAATAGATGAGAGCAGGCACAGCCATGCCACCAATAGCAGCAATAATCGGCAAGGCTGCTTTACGGGGACTGGCCAGTTCGCCAACAAGAATTTCCCGTTTAAGCTCTAACCCTACAACAAAGAAAAAAAGCGCCATCAGGCCATCATTGACCCAGTGGTGGAGTGTTTTTTCTAAATATAGAGAACCGAGAGAAAACCCAAGTTTCATATGGGTAATATCGTAATACAGCGTCTGCAAGGCACTGTTAGCGAGAATCAACGCAAGGATTGTTGTGGCAATAAGCAACAGAGAGCTTGTCGTCTCTCTGTGAACAAAACGTTCAAAGGGCGTTATAATACGGTCAGCGGATTTTTCCCACGGCGCATAATAAATACCTGTTTCCAGTTCTGATCTTCGCCATCTTTTTTCCATATATTCGAATGTCCTTTTATATTAAGCTCAGTCCATAAAACGGTTATTCTCTTCAGTATCCAGAGCTTCTTCAAATATATCGACATGTTCTTCAACGGCGTTGGCATCTTCAAATGTAGCCACATGAAAAACGGCATCGCCGCTATTTAACAAAGGCAGGGTTGCCGCGCCTATGATGATCCCGGTTCTACGGGCGGTAATTTCAAATTTCTCTCTGCCAAATGGATCAGAAATGATGCCCATCGTCTGGCCTTTTTTCACGCGCGCGCCCAGTTTTGTCTTAACCGATAGTATGCCGCTATGTGGAGCGCGTATCCAGTGGCTGGAGCGGGCGATAAAAGCCTCATGCTGAATGGGTTTCTTTTTTAAAGGATTTAGCATTCCAATTTCACGCATGACAGACAAGACACCATTAAGACCGCTTTTAATAACTCTTCCGTTAAAACGCAGAGCCTCCCCCCCTTCGAATAGCAGAGTCGGGATATTGCGCTCGCGTGTTGATTCCCGTAACGATCCATCCCTTAATGTTGAGTGCAACAGTACAGGAACATTAAAGGCGTTTGCCATTCTTTGCGTTTCTGGGTCGTCAAGGCAGGCACGTATTTGTGGCAGATTTATACGGTTGATGGCCGCACAATGCAAATCAATACCATGGGTACATTTTTCGACAATTTCAGTCATAAATACGTGAGCTAAATGCGCTGTTAGTGAACCATTTTCTGATCCGGGAAAATTGCGATTTAAGTCGCGACGGTCGGGCAAATAGCGCGATTTGCTGTTAAACCCGAACACATTGACGATCGGTACGGCAATCAATGTGCCCTTAATGCTGTTCAGGGATTTTTTGCATAGAAGTTGCCGGATAATTTCCACGCCGTTGATTTCATCGCCGTGCACAGCCGCGCTCACAAACAGGGTTGGTCCATCGGTTTTGCCGCGTACAACTTCCACAGGAATAGTCATGTCTGTAAAATCATACAGCTTTGCAATATCAAGCAGGACACGTTTCCGTTCTCCTGGGCCCACATGCTGGCCCGCTATAATAAATTCCTCTGCCATGTCTTATCCTTTATTTGCCCTACTTTTTTTGTCTGACAGTGCATATTTTTCTACATACTCAATCATCAGCCCGGCGATGTCTTTGCCTGAAGTTCTTTCTATTCCTTCAAGGCCGGGGGATGAGTTCACCTCCAGTATCAGGGGACCACGATCAGAGCGCACAATATCAACACCGGCGACATCAAGCCCCATTGCTTTGGCACCGGCCACTGCCAGTTTTCTTTCTGCAGGGGTAATCTTTATTTTCTCAGCAGAGCCGCCAGCATGCAGGTTGGAACGGAAATCACCGTCCTGTGCCTTGCGCATCATAGCGGCAATGACCTTATCGCCAATGACAAAGCACCTTATATCCGATCCGGCGGATTCTTTTATAAATTCCTGTACCAGAAAATGGGCTTCCAGACCGCGAAAAGCCTCAATAACACTCTCTGCTGCTTTTTTAGTTTCTGCCAGTATAACGCCTTTGCCCTGCGCCCCCTCCAAAAGCTTAATAACCAAGGGTGCACCGCCCATCATAGTAATTAAATCATCTGTATTTTTTGTGGAATGGGCATATCCTGTAAGAGGCATACCTAATTTTTTTCGCGAGAGTATCTGATGCGCCCGCAACTTGTCCCGCGCCCTTGTAACAGCCAGAGAGCCGTTAAGAGCATAAACACCGCCCATTTCAAACTGCCGCAAAGACGCCGTGCCATAAAAGGTCACAGACGCGCCGATCCGGGAAACCACCGCATCAAAATCAAGAACTTCTTCATTGTAATGAACCTCCGGTTTGGTCGAGTTGATATTCATAAAGCATTTCAAAACATCAACAACCCTCACTTCATGCCCACGCTCTTCAGCAGCTTCAACCAGCCGTTTGGTTGAATAAAGTTCCGGTCCACGTGAGAGAATTCCTATTTTCATGTTAGTTCTTTCTCCCAATCCAGCCCTTGCGCCAAAAATAAATTAAGAGTCCGGCAGCAAATAGAGCCATTAGTCCCAATGCAAACGGATAGCCAAAATACCAGCGCAGTTCGGGCATGTTAAGAGGCGAGACATCCGGGTCGAAATTCATGCCGTACAGCCCGGCTATAAAGCCCAGAGGCATAAAGATCGTGGCGATGATGGTCAGAACTTTCATAACTTCATTCATTTTGTTGGACAGGCTGGACAAATAAAGGTCTGTAAGGCCCGCCGCCCGTTCGCGGTATGTCTCTAAAATATCGATAATCTGGATCACATGGTCATAGCAATCACGTAAAAATAGCTTCGTTTCGTCATGGATTAAAGGCATATCACCGGACAGGCGGCTTAGTGCCTCACGCAACGGCCAGATGCCATGACGAAGCACCTGCAAATCACGCTTTATCTCATGCGTTTGTTCCACGACTTGTTTGTCCGGATTGCCGACAACCACGTCTTCCAGTGCATTAAGCCGTTCGCTGAAATGTTCAAGAACCGGGAAATAACCGTCCACAATCGCGTCAAGCAGGGCGTAAGCCAGATAATCAGCCTCCATAAAACGAATGCGCTGTCCGCCCTTGCGGATACGCTCGCGCACAGGTTCGAGGCAATCGCCGGGACGCTCCTGAAAGGAAACTACAAAATTCTTGCCCAGGAAAAAGCTGACCTGTTCTATGTCCAGCACATCGTTCCGCAGACAGGCCATGCGGGTAATGATAAAAATTTCCTTGTCGTACTCTTCAACTTTTGGCCTGTGATGCACATTCAAAACATCTTCCAGTGCCAGCGTATGAAGCCCGAAGATTTCCCCCAGTTTTTTCAGCAAATCTGCATCACCAAGACCGTCCACATTGACCCATACAATTGTTCCCTTTTTCAGGAACGGCTTTATTTCTTCAGGATTTTCAATCACTTTTTCTGTCAGTTCATCCCGGTTAAACGCCATAACCGTTACAACAGGCTCTGGAGCCTGTTCGGGCACAATCAGCGTTCCCGGTGCCGTGCCGGGCAGCTTCAGATGTGATTTTGGTAATAATCTATGTCGTTTTAGCATGAACCCTCCTTTTTCCCGTTCTGCGGGTGCGCCGCCTTCGCAACAAATTCATCCGTCTTATACCATAAAGCCAGAGCGGTGTTATCACTAACGATAAAGCAATAATGGAAACAACGTATTTGTAACCATCCGGCATGATGGCTCCGGTGGTAAGGCCGAGCGCAGCCAGTACAAAGGAGAACTCTCCGATCTGGCCCAATGCTGCCCCAATCACAATCGAATTGCGGCGTGATAAGCCAAGCCATTTCAAAATAGTGATATTAACCACTGTTTTAAGTGTCATGGCTATTCCCAGCAATGCCAGAACGCGCCAGAGTTTTTCGACCAGAAAATCAAGATCAATCAAAAGCCCGATGGACAGGAAGAACACCATCATTAACACTTCAAATATCGGCTTAATATTATCTTCATAGGCTGAACGTTTTGCGGTATTCCCAATCACAAGCCCTGCCAGGAATGCCCCGTACGCTGCCGATAGGCCAAAAAAACCTGCCAAAGCTGCCGCCGAAAAACACATAGCCAGAGCCGTCACGGCCGTCTGGCTTTCCAGTGGTATCATGCCTACCATCCTCGCAAACCAGTGTGGCTTGCGATTTAAAATAATTATCAACCCCGACATAAAACCAATAGCCAGAACGATCCTAGGAATTTCCATGACGTCAAAACCATGACCACCCATTGCACCAACAATCAGCAACATCGGAATAACGGCAATATCCTGCGCGATCAGGATACCAACAGCGGCACGCCCCAACGTGGTATTCAGTTCCCCTATATCCTGCAACAGCTTAATAGCCACTGCCGTACTGCTCAGCGATACCGAAAAACCGAGTAACAAGATACGAGCCAATGGCCAGTCAAACAGGGAGCCAAGGGCAAACATTGCTCCCACGCCAATGATAATCTGTGATAGCGTAAGAATAATCGCCGCCCTGTAAACAGGCGCGAATTTCTTTAGATCAAGCTCTAACCCGACAACAAACAGGAGTAAGAGAATGCCAAGCCCGGCCAGCGTCTTGATTTGCTCTTCGTCATGAACCACTCCAAGAACAGACGGCCCCAGCACAAACCCGACCAAGATATAACCGACCAGTACAGGCTGATGCAGGCGCTGTAATAACGCCCCGCCTGCAAAGGCAGAAGCCAATAATAACGCCAGTTGGGTTAAAGTGCTGTGATCTTCCATCTTTTACTTGCCTCGCGGCATCATTTTAGAGACTTCAGAACTTTTAATATGAAGATCACGCTGCGGAAACGGTATTCCAATATGGTTTTTATTAAACTTGCGCCATATCTCAAACATAACTTCGCTTTGTGGTTCCCAACGTCCCTGCGTCACATCAGCCACCCAGAAATGCAAGATAAAATTCACAGAACTATCTCCGAACCCTCTTAGAAAGCATTTGGGTTCCGGCTCTGCTATGCAACGCGGATGATCTTTAGCTGCCTCTAATATAAGCTCGCGAGCTTTTTCGATATCAGATCCATAGGATACGCCCAGTGCTATCTCTACTCGTCCCTTGGTATTGCTGAATGTCCAGTTAATCACGCGGCTTGTTATAAAATCCTCGTTGGGAATCATTATTTCTTTGCCATCAAAGGTTTCGACCAAAGTAAAACGTGCACTGGATTTGCGAACGAAGCCAAAAGTGCCGTCACTAAGCTCCACCAAATCATCCTGCTCCACCGATTTTTCCAGCAATAAAATAAGACCGCTAATAAAGTTAGACGCTATTTTTTGTAGACCAAACCCCAAACCTATACCAAGCGCACCACTGAAAACAGTGAGAGTCGTTAAATCAATGCCAAGAATATCCAGGGTGAACAGGAAAGAAACAAAGTAAATAAAAATTTGAATTATTTTTAGAAGCAAGGCGCGGTTAGAAGCCCGCAATTTTTTCAGTTTATTGATTCTGCTCTCTGCAACATCAGAAACTATGGCTGCTGTCCAAAAGATTAAGACAATAATCAATAACGACTTCAAGGCCTTGTAGGCACTAATTTTATAAGCACCCGCTTTAAATGACAAACCATCAGTGTCCAGATATTGTTTGGCGACATCAAAATATCCGGCAGTACCAAGGGCAAGGATGGCAATCATGGCCAGAAACATCAGCCATTTAGCAAATGCTCCTTTAGGTTTTAGTATATGTAGCCATATATTTTTCATGAAATCAGCATACTTATCTGGAGGTTTTATATCAACTAATCTTTATTGAAACTCAATGGTTTATAAGATGTTTTATGATCGCGGACTTCGGCTAACACCCGTATGGCAATCACCAAAAACCAAGTTTATAGCTTAAAAGAAAACCCCACCTTTACGGAGAAGGCGGGGTTTGATCAATTCAATATTTAACTTTATGTTATTGCAACGTCCAATCCCCTTTTAACTCACCGTCACTATCCTCATGCTCGTCCGGTATATCTTCATCCGGCGTTTCAGGGTCCGCAACAACAAACCCTTTTTCGTTCATGCAGGAAGCAAATACAGCCTCCCATTGTTCCTTCGGATAGCCCTCGGTTTCTGCATCAAAAGCAATATCCTCATTAGCCATATCCGTACAGGATTCATAGGCCATCCCATAAGCATCCGACTCCTCATATACGTCATCTTCTCCAAATGCTAATTGCGGAGTCATGGACATAAAAACAATGGCTGCCGAAAGTAAAAATGGTTTTTTCATTATCTTATTCCTTGTCCGGTTTCCCTGCGGGACTCACCCGCAGGGCACCAGTTCTATTGTTAACCGCAAGAGCCTTTGTGCGAACCGCACCCTGACTCTGATTTGCCTTTTGATTTTTTGCCCTTTTCTTCCTTTTTGGGCTGGTTTGCCGGAACCGGTTTATTGGCAGCGGATTTTTCAGTTTTTGACTTTTTTAGCATGGTTGTTCTCCATTAAAATTTGTAACCTTTAGCGGCCACAGCGATGACCCGATTCTTCAGATCACGATAAAACTATAAAATTTTCCCTGGCAAAAAACTTGACGATAGTCAATAAAACAGACTTTGTATGAAGCCACCTGATTTAGTCACTTGAAATGGCAAGATCAATACCGTCACCGTCATCTTCATCGTATTCGTAATCACCATCTGACATTACATCCTCAATCTCATCAATAAGATCGTTGATCAAGCCATGTATATTACGATTATTGGTAAAGCGATGCGCGTCATGTTTCAAATCCTTGACCTTGTTTCAAAGCACCTCTAAATTATCTGACATAACAAAAGATTCCTTAATCTATATCTTTATCCATATCTTCGCGGTGAACACCCCAGAAGATGACGTCACTTCCAAAATTACCTTTGCCACCAAACAGCGCACCGTTAGCTTTTGGTGTGGATTTTTTTGTTTTTACACCGGGCTTGTTTCCGAACATATTGGCCGGATCGGCGGTATGTTTCTTGACATTGTCAGATGTCGTTACAATGGTTGGTGTTTTCATGGCTTTTCTCCCGCTACTGGACACACTTAAAGTATGAAATAAATCACCTTTTTAAAACTTGATGACGGTCAATTTTTTAAGGGACAGGAGAGAATATTTTGGTTCCAGCCTGTGATGTTTTTACCCGGTGCCAGTTTTTCATTAAGGAGAATTATTAGCTATGGGCACCTCACGGAAAGACATCACAGGCATTACTTAACAATTTGAGTTAAAAAAGGAACCAAAGCTATGGCACATCCTGCTGAAAAAGAACCTCATACACCTGTCAGCGACAGGCCCGAGGAAAAGATTGATCCGGCAACAAACATGATGTTCGCACCGTTTTTTGTCCTGCAACGGGAAATCAATCATATGTTTGCCGATACCATTAAAAACTTCGAATTACCCAATAACTGGCATGGTATAGGGAAAAGCCTGCCGTCTGTAGATATCAAGGAAAATGATGAAGCCTTCAGCGTGCAAACACACCTGCCAAGCAAGCGGCCTGAAGATGTTGAGGTAAGCATTGCTGATGATTTTCTGACGATTAAAGCGCATCATAAAACAAACGAGAAAAAAGAGACGGAATTTGGCCCATGGAGTCCTTATACTGCTGGAAACCATCTGCGCACTGTCATGCTGCCGGAAACAGCAAATATAGACAAAGCAGTTGCTGAAATGAGCGATAACATTTTAACCATCAAAGTTCCAAAAAAGCAGGAAGCGGTCGATAAAACCCGGAAGCTTACGATTAAAAAGATCAAATAATTTGTTCACTACCCCTTTAATACCAATCCCTGAAGCCCCCATGATGGGGGCTTCTTTTTACATTAACTTCAGGATGCGGCAAATATCACAATCTGCTTTCGTGCAAAGCAGCTTTTCCTTGAGCGTACATTCTGACTCACGGCAACAGTAAATTTCGCAGTAATCCTGTAATTCATCCAGATCACCAATGGTAACTTCACGGCCTTTAAACCGCATATCCAAATCATGTTGCAGCCGCCGCATGGCACGGGAAAAGGTTTCCGGTTTCATGCCAAGACGCTCGGCAACAAGAAACTTGTTAAATGGCAACATCACCTGTTGAACGCCACCCCGGTCAAGACATAGTTTTAAAAGAAAGGCAGCAACGCGCTGTGCCGCCGTTAGCTGACTTGATAGCTCTAGTACAAATCCTGATTTATTGAGATGATCTGCTAACGATGAAATCATTTTCAGGGCTAATTCGGGGTGATCTCTCAACCGTTCCCGCATGGTAGAGGAAGGGATAACAAGGCATTTAGCGTCCTTACCCCCGACCTGCGCACTACAGGGATAGGAACGCCCCTTTACAACGCATTCTTCACCGAATGTATCACCCCGTGTTAGCAGTGCCTGTACGACTTGTTCACCTTCCACGTTGTCATGAAAAAGTTTGATCCAGCCCTCCATAATGACATAAAGAAAATCTGCCGGATCGCCATGCTGAAAAAGCAGGTTGTTTTTCTGATATTCAACAAAGCGGGAATGTTTCAAAAACCAGTCAATATCTACATCAGACAATTCCGCAAAAAATGGAACTGTTTTAAGTAAAAGTTTGTTGTTTATTTCATTCTTTGCGGCAATCATAAATAATAATTCCAATAAAAGTTGATGATGGTCAAACTTTTTCACCACTATCCTTTGTATCCTGAGATTGTATCACACATGCAAGCAAAGGGAGACTGTCATGAAAACAAGTAACAATACTTCACCTTTACAAATAATTTTAAATAAACGGCCACTTTTAACCGTTTCCCCAACAGACTTGATTCGCATGGCGGCCTGCTTAATGCAGGAACATCATGTTTGTGCAACCGGTGTTGTTGATGATGAAGGCAGGTTCATCGGTCTTTTAACGGAACGCGATATTATAAAACAGGCCGTGGGGGTCCACAGAAACGTAGATAAAACGATGATTGGTGAGATTATGACCATCCAGCCTATCGTTATTCCGATGACAGCAACAATATATGAAGCCTTAACCGCTATGACCCACCACGGCATCCGCAACCTACCCGTTGTTGATGGTGAGAAATTGGTCGGTATCATTGATATCCGTGATCTGTATGAAGCAATGCAAAACCTGATGCAAAAAGCCATGGATGAAAAAGACCTTGTGATTTCCTATTACTACGGTGAAGACTACGGAGGGTGCAAAGAATCACCCCGTCCTTTTGGTGCGGTTTAAACCTTTTACCCCGTTATAAGATGGCTGGTCTGTTATTTTTGGGATAGTACAAACATCATGAGAATTATCGTTTTTCTTTTATTACTATGTTTTCCGGCCTTGGCTCAGGAGGGCAAACCTACCCCTACTGATGAATTACTGCAGAACATAACGGACGGTCCGCATGATAATATTCATCACGCCGGCCTTTGAAAATGACTCCATCGGCCAGAACCTTTATCGTGCTAGAAATAAAATAAAAGAAATCAAAAATACTATAACGCCCAATTTCAAAAGATCTGCTTAATCATTTGCTCAAGTAATAGCTATTGCTAGCAAAAGAATTTAACAAATGTTCATTTAAGTTAAGGTAATAGGTTATAATTCCCCATGACTAACGAGCCGATGCACTCCCATAAGAATTCTTTTGCTAAAAGTAGGATTGCGTTATACCAAATGCTATCCTTACCTGTTCCTAAAATATTATCTTTTTTATTGCTTTTATCTGGCGCTGTTTTGCTAATATCAGGGGCCACTCCTACGGATCCATCCTATCTAAAATGGCTGCGTGGAACTATACCCTTGCCTGTTCTGGAAGTATCTCACTTAATTACAAATTTGACAGGTCTTCTCCTTTTGCTTTTAGCAAGAGGAGTAAGACTACGGCTTGATGCAGCTTGGTATGGCAGTGTTATCTTATTGGCATTGGGAATAGTCGCCTCTTTACTAAAGGGCTTAGGGTGGCAAGAGGCTTTATTCTTATGTGCGCTGTTGCTTTTAGTGCTGCCAACTAAAGGTTACTTTTATCGTAAATCTTCTTTGTTTTCTATGTCGTTTAGTCTTTCATGGGTTTCAATGATATTTGTGATTTTATGCGGCTCTGTATGGATCGGTATTTTTGCATTTGAATCTGTTGAGTATGACAGGGATTTATGGTGGCACTTTTCTTATCAATCAGACGTATCTCGTTTTTTAAGAGGTGAGCTTTTAGTTATTATCACATTAACTTTTTACGCCCTTTATAGACTCCTGAATGTTGCTCGTCCTAAATTTCCTCCTGCTTTATCTATGCAGGAATTAGATGAAGTTCATGAGTTAACAACACAGGGAGAGGACATAAAGGGTTTTTTGGCTTTACTCGGAGACAAACATTTATTTTGGAGCGATGATAGAAAAGCATTTATTATGTTTGTCGACACCCAAAAATATTGGTTTGCAATAGGAGACCCTATTGGTGAAAAAGCCTTGTTTAAGAAACTTTTGTGGCAATTTCATGAGCAGGCTGATCTTTATGGGGCAAAAGCTGTTTTTTATCAAACTAGCCAAGAATATTTATCGAATTACCTTGATCTTGGCTTAGTACTACTAAAAATGGGTGAAGAAGCAATCTTGTTATTAGAGGATTTTTCTTTAGAAGGAAAAAAACGATCCGATCTTCGTAGTGGACGAAACAAGTTCAATAATTTGAACTACACATTCGCTGTCGTAGGTAAAAAAGAAGTCCCGGACATTCTACCACGCCTAAAGGAGATTTCAGATCAGTGGCTCAACAAAAAGAACGCGCGTGAAAAAGGGATCTCATTAGGATTCTTTAATAACTCATACTTAGAGCGTTGCCGTCAGGCGGTAGTTAAAGACGATCAAGGAAAAATTATGGCTTTTGCAAATATTTGGGAAGCAGAAGGTAATAAGGAAATATCAGTTGATCTAATGAGATATGATCCCCAATGCCCAAATGGAGTAATGGATTATCTTTTTGCTGAATTAATGCTTTGGGCAAAGAGCGAAGGATTTCAGACTTTTTCTTTTGGAATGGCACCTTTATCTGGTCTTGAACGACATCCACTTGCTCCTCTTTGGCACAAAATTGGTACGGCTATTTTCGATTTAGGTGAAGAGTTTTATAATTTTGAAGGCCTTTACGAATACAAAGCTAAGTTTGGGCCACGGTGGTTTCCACGCTATCTTGCGGTTCCTGTAGGGGTATCGATACCTATGATTTTAATCACGCTTTCGCGTTTAATTTCTCAGCCTATTAAATACTCGTCCAGTGTAAAATAACATAAATTCACCCATTAGCACCCATTAATTTTACAAAGCGGCCTGCCATAAGATGGCCTCGTCCGCCGTTATGTGATATAAAATTTGAGAGTAATTATTATGAATTTAAAGATCGAAAGAGAAATGGCAGCAAGTCTCGCAAAAACCCTCACCGCCATGTGTGTCAGGAATACTGTGCTGGAAGACATTCATAGCGGCAAGGTCCCTGTGACAAAGACAGGCGATTATTTCAGCCGTTTTACGGCGAACTGGGATGAACCAAAGCCGGAAATCGATCCGGCGCTGGACTGAGTCCGAAAAGAAACCGTGTTCAATATTCAAAAAGAAGTCGATAAGATATAGATTGAAACGTTTCATTGTTATAATATTAAAATAAATGGAATTTTTGTCTTATACGTAATATATGATTTGTTTTATATCAATTACTTACAAAGCGAAAAGTGGAGACTTGTCTTTTTTTTCGTCGCTATCCTCCGCCATTTTTAGTGGTTTTACCGTTTAATATCAATGGGTTAAAAATCACATTTTTCATGGTTGTTATTATTGGTGTGTTACAAAGTGAGTTACACCATGACAATCAGACCCCCAACCTACCTGACCATGCGTAATGGCATTTATTACTTCCAGACTCGCATTCCGACTGATTCTGTGCATGATAACGCTAGAAAACATAAGCTTATCCGGCGGTCAACGCGAACAGGGAACCACCGTGAAGCATTAAAAATAGCCAGAACATGGTACGTAGGCTGCCCGATATCTGACTCCGTACTGATCATGATAGATTTACGGCATTGGGAAGGTTTGAGGCGAGAATAGAGCATAAACCGGGCCGCGATTTTGCACCAATTCCATTAGTCCGTTTGTATATTGTTTGACAAAAAATAACTAAGCTATTGTTTTAACAGGGAACCCCATTAGTTTGTTTTCCCGATCCCGCCCATAAAAAAGGCGCACGAAAGGCGCCACTGACTCTCACTATAGCATAAAATCCAACATATTGCAACCTGTGCGCGTATGGTTTAAAATCTCACACCTAAATCATAGATGCCCTAACCCTTTGTCAGCAAGGATTACCAACCCTAAGTATACCTTAATAACATTCTATGTAAAATAGAAAGAATAAAGATAAAATTTTACACAAAGTGTTTTAAACACAAAACGATATACTGACGGGATGTGGAATATTAACAGGGAAACTGACGGGATGTGGAATATTAACAGGGAATAAGAACGTGAAACGGTTTGGATTAAAGTATTTGTTTTTCATAGGCTTGTTTTTAGTTCTGGGGGCATGTTTGCCCTCCGAACAAAAGACGGAGAAACGAAAAGATATACAAAAAATTTCGATTTCTGGAACGATGTTATGTATTCCACAGAACTATATAAAAGGAAGGGATGACCCGACAAACAGTACTGTTCCCATTCAAACAATGTACCCTGATTTTTTGCCATTAGAGAAGCGTCCCAATGAATACTGGAAAGAAGGGGAGTGGTGGCGGCAAGTCAGTATTTTATTATCGCATATTAGAACCACTCTTACATATGAGGAATTAGCACAGAAAAAAATAGATGTTTTAAAAGCCTATAAAGTTGTTGGGCTTGAATATGACGGGTTATTGCACCGTACACAGCCGGAAGGTGAGGTGCAGGATATACAAGACTTATGGGTTGAGCTAGATAATAACAAAGTTGCTATCGCATACATCGCATGTAGCGAAAAACTAACGGATATATCCAATCCTCAATGCGTCTACGCAGGCCAATAATTCTGTTCTCACTGATACAAAAAAGTTATGTCTCTTTCCACGCGTTCTAAACTGTGCGAAAAGGGGATATGGATGATAAGACGGTTCTTATACGCGATGAAATACTTGAAGCGCTTTTGCCGGATATAGCCTTTGACGGCTGGATCTGGGGCGCTGTGG
>JAJFIM010000110.1 GCA_021774995.1 Alphaproteobacteria bacterium
GTGGATTAGCGGAAACAGCGATGCGGCCATTGACGGCCTGGCCAGCAAATTGCCCCATTACAGCGCCTACTCTTATCTCGCCTTTGAGGGCGGCGAACCGGTCAATGTGGCCAGCGGTCGCTGGACCGTGGCGGCGTCGCCCTTATCGCGCGCGGTCACGCAACCGGACGGCTGCTCCGTAATCGAGGCGACCCGCGCGGCATTGGCGCCACGCACGGCGCTTGCCGTTCCCGAATAAGGAGAGGTCAGGCAGGCGCGCTTGGAAATGGGATTGCCGGGAGCTCTTAATAAACCGGCGAGAAGCTTCATTTTTAAGCCGCCTGCTGAAAATTTAGGCGCCGCGCACGCCATTTTGTGAACCGGCGTCAAAAAGCGCGCAAAAAATCCCCCTTTTTCAGGGATTGCCGCGCTGTTAACGCTTGGCACATTCTGTGCTAATCGGTATATCACATGCAGGCGGCGACTGACTGACGTCCGCAAGCCTTCACCACCCACAGAGTCCGAGAACCTATGAAAAAAATTGAAGCCATCATCAAGCCCTTTAAGCTGGATGAAGTCAAAGAGGCGCTCCAGGAAATAGGCCTTCAGGGGATCACTGTCATCGAAGCCAAAGGTTTTGGCCGGCAGAGGGGACATACAGAGTTGTATCGCGGGGCGGAATATGTGGTTGATTTTCTGCCCAAGCTGAAAATTGAAGTCGTTCTTGGAGCTTCTCAAGTTGAAGGCGCTGTGGAGGCCATTCAGACAGCCGCCCGAACGGGAAAGATCGGCGACGGCAAAATCTTTATCAGTGATGTGCAAGAAGCGGTGCGCATCCGCACAGGAGAAACCGGCCGGGACGCCGTCTAAAAATGGCGGGTCTAGAATAATGACTAATGAATAAATCGAGGAGCCGCCTGAATTATGGGTGGGTCCATTTCATAATGCCAACAACGGGAAGAAATTGATGGGCGATGCAAATTCAGTTCTGAAACAAATCAAAGACCAGGAAGTTCAATATGTCGATCTGCGTTTTACCGATCCACGGGGAAAATGGCAGCATGTGACCTTCGATGTCAGCCAGGTGGACGAAGATTTTTTCGTCGAAGGCTCCATGTTTGACGGCTCGTCAATCGCCGGATGGAAAGCGATCAACGATTCCGACATGACGTTAATCCCAGACCCGTCGACGGCCGTCATCGATCCCTTTACGGCCCAAAGCACGCTGATCCTCACCTGCGATATTCACGAACCTTCAACCGGGGAGCCGTATAGCCGCGACCCGCGCTCCATCGCCAAAAAGGCGGAAAGCTATCTCAAGCAAACCGGCATCGGCGATAAGGCGGTGTTTGGCCCGGAGCCGGAATTTTTCATCTTTGACGACGTGAAATGGGCGACGGACCAAAACCGGACCGGTTTTGAAATTGATTCAGCGGAAGGCCCCTATAACACCGGCACCGAATATGATGCAGGCAATCTGGGACACAGGCCAGGCGCCAAAGGCGGTTATTTTCCCGTACCCCCCGTTGACAGCGCACAGGACATCCGCTCGGAAATCCTGACTGTCATGAAGGAGATGGGGGTCACCGTCGAGAAGCATCACCATGAAGTGGCGCCCTCGCAGCACGAACTGGGCATTCGTTTCGATACGCTGGTTAAAACGGCCGACAATTTACAAATCTATAAATATTGCACCCACATGGTCGCGCACGCTTATGGCAAGACGGCCACCTTCATGCCCAAGCCGGTTTTTGAAGACAATGGCTCAGGAATGCACGTTCACCAATCGATCTGGAACGGCGACACGCCGACTTTCGCGGGAAGCGAGTATGCCGACTTGTCGGAGACATGCCTGTTCTATATCGGCGGCATCATCCGCCACGCCAAAGCGATCAATGCATTCTCCAATCCCAGCACCAACAGCTACAAACGCCTGGTGCCGGGTTTTGAAGCGCCGGTGCTACTTGCCTACTCGGCGCGCAATCGTTCGGCGTCCTGCCGTATCCCATTTGCGCCCTCGCCCAAAGGCAAGCGCGTGGAGATTCGTTTCCCCGATGCGGTCGCCAATCCCTACATGGCTTTTTCCGCCATGCTGATGGCCGGCCTTGACGGCATTGAGAACAAGATCCATCCCGGCGACCCCATGGACAAAGACCTTTATGACCTGCCGCCCGAAGAAATCGCCGACGTGCCTCAGGTTTGCGGGTCATTGCGCGACGCGCTGGATTCGCTCGATGCGGACCGCGCCTTCCTCACCAAAGGCGGCGTCTTTAACGACGACCAGATCAGCGCTTATATCGATTTGAAAATGGAAGAGGTTAACCGCTTTGAGCAAATGCCTCACCCCGTCGAATTCGACATGTATTTCAGTTCGTAAACACTGAACCACAACAATATAGTCAGGGGCCGGAGCATTCGTTCCGGCTCCTTTCTTTTGCGCCAGCACAGGGCGTATACAAAATGACTATTGTTTGTGCGCAGAGTTATTAGCGTCAAGAATCTTTTTTCGTTACTGAAACAAGCGCTTTTTTCGCACCTGCACAAAAATAAATATTTCAAAATTTGTTATTTGACATGGCTAAAAGACAGTCGTAGGCTTATTGCATTCTTCGTTAAGGAAGGAGGCTACAAAACTGACTCCACCGACGAAAATTAGTGCCTAAAAAACTAGACACTTAAAACTCAGGCTCGGTTTCGTAACTGAGCGGCGTTTGTTATGACGCCTAAAAACAACCCTGTCGAAAAGCCTTCGAGAACCTCGAAGCGCATGGAGGGCAGGGTTGTTGTGTGGAAATTGTTTTGTCGCACAAATATTCTTTTTCTCAAATTTTCGAACCGGCAAGAACCGTTCATGACTAGATCAATTCTAAAACTTTGCTCTAGCTTGGTTGTCTTTCTGGTACTTGTTTTATCAGGAGGCGCAAGCCAAGCAGCCGACAAAACTGTAGACGCTGCCAATGCTTGCACCAGAACTGCGCGAGAAACTCTTAGCACGGGCATGTATTTCATGTCCCAACTCAAGAAATCAATTGATCTTTGCTCGCACGCATTAAGTTTTAAAGATTTGCCCAAGGAAATACGAATTGGTCTTTTGGCGACCAGATCAGACCTCTTTCTTAAATCGGCGGAATCTGCTTTGGCTGTTGAAGATCTAACACAGATGCTTCAGCTAAACCCCAGCCATATCTGGGCATTGCAACAACGCGCCAGCCTCTACAAAATGCTTCTCAAGGATTGTGACTTGGCTATCAAAGATTACACTGCGCTAATATCACTGACCCCTGATGATGAATTAGCATACCTCACACGGGGCGGTTGTTATGAGAAATTGGGTGACAAGGATAAGGCAAGAAAAGATTACCAGAAATCGGCAGAGATTAATCCTGACAATGAGTTAACTTCTTTTCTTATCCAGCGACTTGACAACCAATAATTGAAGCGTGCGGAGTGAAGTCCGCAATCTTGCCTGCTTCGCATGTGACCCCAGTTTATTCTCAGGGCGCATTGAGTTAAGCTCCGCTGGTGTTCAATCGAAAGAAATACATTTCCTGGCCCAATGTAGCGGCGCTCGCCTGTGTGCTACCCTTTTTCATGGCGTTAGCTCCTACCTCTTTGGCCGCTGAGGAGGCGTGCGCCTGCGCGCCGGAAACATGTCTGCAATTTGATCGCCCGGTGGAGATCAGCGGCGTCCTGTCGTCGCGCCGTTTGCGTTACACCGATGATGACGGTTATGACTACCGTTCTTATTTCCTGACATTTGACGCGCCGCGCTGCATAGCTCTTGCCGGATCTGACCACGGCTTTCTCACCGACAAAATTCAAGTCGCGCCCAATGCCGATCATTTTGCGAAAAATGATTTGCGGGATTTTGAAGGATCTCACGTGCGTCTCACCGGCGGGCTGATCAGCGCCTACCGCGAAGACCACGTCACGCCAACGCTGCTCATCGCTGATGACATAAAATAAAGGCCCTCCTCGAGACTGAGGAAGGCCTTTAAAACACTTCAAACAAAATGCAGTTGCGGCTGTATTAGCCGGCGTCCGCCCATTCGCCTTGCTGGAAACCACAGCCAATGGCCAGGCCCGAAGGATCGCCCTCGTAATAGGTCGTGGTGTGCTCGGCCGTGGTGCACGTTCCCACCGCAGCTTCTGACGCGCAGGATCCGCTGGAAAAGGAAGCGTCGCTGTTCTCGTCCTCTTCCGCCCGGCCCGCGCACGTGGCCTCATCGATATTATTTTGGCAAACCTTATAAGGGCCGGCGAACATGTTCTGCATGGTGTAATTGCAGATCCCCGCATCATCGGCCTGCGCGCCGCTCGGACTGAGCAACAGGCCCGCCCCCATGAGAAGCGCCAAGGCGGCGCCAACTAAAGTAAATCGGATCATCGTGATACTCTCCTTGTGAAGTCCCGTTGGGCGAAACCCTAGCCTTGAGACGCCTGGCTTCGCAATACAAAAATTTTTCCGAGTTTACCTAGAGAAAACCGCTAAAAAGCGTGCGCGTTGACCTTTCCCCTTGGAAAACGCGCGCCATAGGCTACTTTAAGCGCTGATTCGTTCTCCAGCATTTAAACTCGATATCATGGCGCGTAAAAAGAAAACCGGCGCCCGCGATCTTTTTACTGACGTGGGCGCCTCCAATAAAGCTAGCAAGGCCTATACAGCCAAAGACATAATTGTTCTGGAAGGTCTGGAGCCTGTGCGCCAGCGCCCGGGCATGTATATCGGCGGCACCGACGAGCGCGCGGTCCATCACCTTTTCTCGGAAGTTCTGGACAACGCCATGGACGAAGCCGTGGCCGGGCACGCCTCGTGGATAGACATCGAAATGGCGGCGAACGGCAATGTGACCGTGATCGACAACGGCCGCGGCATTCCCGTTGACCCCCATCCCAAAATGAAGGGGAAGTCAGCCCTTGAGGTGATCCTCACCACGTTGCACTCCGGGGGCAAGTTCGGCGGTAAGGCCTATGAAACCTCCGGCGGGCTGCACGGGGTTGGTATTTCCGTCGTCAATGCGCTGTCCGATCATTTAGAGGTCGAGGTTGCGCGCGAGCAACAGCTTTACACTCAGAAATATGAGCGGGGAAAGCCCAAAGGAAAGCTGAAAAAAGGCGGCAAGGTGCATAACCGCCGCGGTACAAAAATCATTTTTCACCCCGACCCGGAAATATTCGGCAAAGCGTCGCTCAAACCCGCCCGCCTCTACCGCATGGCGCGCTCGAAAGCCTATCTGTTTGGCGGCGTCGAAATTCGGTGGAAATGCGCCCCCGCACTGCTGAAAGATAAAGACGAAACGCCCGCCAAAGGCGTTTTACATTTTCCAGGCGGTCTCGCCGATTTTCTGGCCGCTCAAATCGGCGACCGCAAAACCGTCACGCCAACCGTGTTTCATGGTGACGTAAAAAAAGACGGCGCCAATGAGGGCTCGGTGGAATGGGCGATCACATGGGTGCCGGGCGGCGTGGCGGGCGGCGCCGATGGTTTTCTCAATTCATACTGCAACACGATTCCGACAACGGAGGGCGGCAGTCACGTCAGCGGCCTGCGCAGCGCTTTGTTGAAAGGCCTGCGCGCCTATGCCGAACTGGCGGGTAATAAAAAGGCCGCCCAAATCACAGCCGATGACGTTATGAACACAGCAGCGATGATGTTATCCGTGTTTATCCGCGAGCCGGAATTTCAGGGGCAAACCAAAGAAAAATTGTCATCCCCCAGCGCCGCGCGCTTGGTGGAAAACACTGTTCGCGATCATTTTGAGCATTGGTTGACCGCTTCCCCTTCCGAAGCCGATAGATTGTTGCAATGGGTATTGGACCGCGCCGATGAACGGATCAAACGGCGCCAGGAAAAAGAAGTCAATCGCAAGGCGGCCACGCGCAAATTGCGCTTGCCGGGCAAGCTGTCCGATTGCTCGCGCAGCAGCGCTGAAGGGACGGAAATATTTCTCGTCGAAGGCGATTCCGCCGGCGGCTCGGCCAAGCAGGCTCGGGATCGCAAAACGCAAGCCATCCTTCCCTTGCGCGGCAAGATTCTGAATGTCGCCAGTGCGGGCGCCGACAAAATACGCAACAATCAAGAGATCGGCGATCTGACTCAGGCCCTGGGCTGTGGCCTCGGTGATAGATACAGAGACGAAGATTTACGCTATGAACGGGTCGTCATCATGACCGACGCTGATGTCGATGGCGCCCATATCGCGACTTTGTTGATTACGTTTTTTTACCGCGCCATGCCTGGCTTAATCGAAAATGGTCATCTCTATCTGGCGGTCCCCCCACTCTACCGGCTCACCCAAGGGGGAAAGACGCTCTACGCGCGCGACGACGCCCACAGGGAAGAGTTAATGGAGACGGAATTCACGGGCAAAGGCAAAGTCGAGATCAGCCGCTTCAAAGGGCTTGGCGAGATGATGCCCGCGCAACTTAAAGAGACCACCATGCATCCTGGCAAGCGCACGCTGCTGCGCGTTGTTTTGACGCAAGGAAAAGCCAAAGAGACCAACACTCTGGTTGAGCAACTCATGGGCCGCAAAGCCGAACACCGCTTTCAGTTCATTCAAGAGAACGCCAAATTTGTCGAAAATATTGACATTTGATTTGAGGCGTCATGAACGCAAATGGCTAAAGAGTATTTGGAAAAATTATCGGCGTTTATCAACAAAGCGACGCTGCGCCGCCGGAAAGACATCAATCTTGAGTGCAAACACTTTTTCAGCGGCGCCGCGCTCTATGCCGATACGCGCATATGCATAACTTTAACGCCGGTTGGATTGGCGCTCAAATTACCGGAGCACACCAAGAACAGATTGTTGAAGAACAGCAGTGCCGTTCCTCTCCGATATTTTCCAAAAGGTCCCATCAAGAAAGATTATGTTTTGTTTCCGAGTGGTGTGGAAAAAAGCAGTAAGACTCTCCATAAATATGTGAATGAAAGCATTGATTACGCAGTGACGCTTCCCAGGCCGAATGGAACGCAGAAATAACGCCGCCCGCCTCTGTTGCGCGCAAGACACAGGGTCCCCATTGACAAAGTGGCGCAAATCCGTATGGTGCACCGCAAAATGGGTCGGTATGATTCATTTGACGGTTCGGATTTCACGGGAACCGCCAGCGACGATCAGATCGGCGCGACGCTCCCGCCCCTCAAAGGTTTTATCCGTAACCAAATATTTTACCCTATTTCCCGGCGCTGAAAGAACATGAATGCCGGGCGAAGACGATAACCGGCAAGAAGAGTTCACCTTACATATGCGTTTTTCCGATCTGGGCCTTAGCCCCGAATTATTGCAGGCGGTCGAATCCGCCGGCTACGAAACACCCACCCCCATCCAGGCGCAAGCCATTCCATCGGTTC
>JAJFIM010000012.1 GCA_021774995.1 Alphaproteobacteria bacterium
AAGCCTCGAGATCCACCATAGGGTGCTTCTCCTGCGCGTCGCCGGTGACATGTCCCCGGCCATTCACCATATTTTTCACGCCCGGCGGCATTCACGCTTCTATAAACCATGTCTTAAGGCGCATAAAACTGAGCGGCGTGAATTCCGAAGGTTTCAAAACGCAGGAATTTCCAAAAGCTATGGCGCCGGCTATCTTCATCGTCGCCAGTGCAAGAGGCGCATTCCACGGAGCGATCAACGCCGCTACGCCGACAGGTTCTCTTGTCACGGTGGTGATGAAGTTTTCCGTTTGCGTGTAAACGTCTCCATGCGCCTGGCCAATATAATCAGCAAAAAAACTGAAATTATATGCGGAGCGCGGTACGTGGCGCCCGCGCAATTGCGCATAGGTCAAACCGGTATTCAGGGATTCCAAATAGGCTAATTCATCGCCATGAGTGAGAATAAGATCATGGATATTACGCAAAACTTTCTGGCGGCGTTCAACGGAAAGGCCGCGCCAGACGCCTGCTTCAAATGCACTCTGCGCCGATGAAACGGCGGCGCCGACTTCCCCCTCATCCGCCTCATGCAATACCCCTAATTGAGATTCGTCCGCTGGATTGAATATTGCAATGCCTTCGCCCGCGCGGGAGGATGTAAATGCGCCATCAATAAAGCTTGAGGCGTGCTGCGCATGCGAAAAAAGAGGTTGTTTCACCAAAGAAAATTCTCCTACGGAAAAACGCACCCTGCGGAGTTCATGCAATGGCGTCAAGGTCATTCATCCTATGAGGGCGCCACCTCACGGCAAATGCAATAAATTTTTACGATGACGCGCAAGGGGACAAAGTCGCTTCTTCGAACTTTGCGGGCAATTGCGTGGACGCGTTCCCACAAGCAGAGCTGAGTTGGCTTTCCGTCAACCCGCGCGCGGAGGAGAGATCCGCATCGCTCAAATCAGCGCCGTTGAGAATGGCCGCCGTGAAATTTGCTTCCCGTAAATCGGCGCGGCGCAATACGGCGCCTGTAAAATCGGCCCGCGTCAGATTCGCGCGGTAGAGAACGGCCAGCGTAAAGTCCGCTTTGATCGCCACCGCGTCAGACAGATCCGAACGCGACAGAATTGCGCGCGTGAAAGTCGTCTGGATCAGATCTGCGCCAGAAAAAACAGTTGAATACAGATCCGCCCCATAGAAATCGGCCTGGTTAAATTTTCCATTGGCCGCAAATAGACCTTCCGCGCGCGCATTGCGAAAATCACGCCCTTCAAAACGCCCACCCACAACGGCGCCCGGCCATAATTTCGACCGGCTCGTTCCCGTTGGTTGGCGCGCAAATGTCTGAACCGCCGCGCTGGCGGAAAGGGCCGCGCCTTCCAATTGAGCAAATGTGCGCAGGCCAAAGCTGTCAATTTGCCAGCCAGCGCCTCCAAAAGCCGCGACGGAATGAACCCAAAAAGCCAATAGAAGGATGCAACCGGCCAGAGCGCCGGAAACTTCCCGCCACTTATTCCCAAACCATGACGGTTCTTTGCGCAGCGCTTTTTCCGCTTGCCAATAAAAGTATATCCCAGCTCCCGCGCACGCGAGCAACAGAATCAAGAGATAGAAGGAAAGCGCGCCGTCATGGCGGGGGATTTGCCGCGCCCAAAATCCCAGCAATGTCAGCGGCGCCATGACCCATGCCGCAAACACCGAAAGGCCAACCTGAAGCCAGTGCGCCGGTTGCCGGCGCTCGTTCAGCTTTTTAATATGCCAAGGCGCGAGACAGTTTAGAAGCCAGGGAAAAATGGAGTGGTCAAGCTGGCGGCCATTGGGGAAAATTGCGGGCAGAGCGCCTAATTCCCGCCAAAGCCGCGCCAGATAGAGATGGAGATAGAGATAAAGAACAAACAAAATGGCGGGGCCGGCGATAAAAAATCCGACCATGGGAACCGGCGCCTGTATGATGGGTAAAGGCGCGCTCGCCGCATTGACAATCAGATTGGCGTCCGATGACGCGCCGATAGTAAGCCAGGCGTAAAGGCAAGCGCCGATGAGACTCAAAAAAATGCTTTTGGCGGGCCGCGAAATCTCCTCCACTTGGCGCACGCCGCCAAAAGACTCAAGGGCGGAGGGCAGAGTGACGCCCGTCAAATCTTGACCTGCAAACGCGTGGCCATTAACGCCGCGCGCATTTGTAAAATCCGCCCCCTGAAGGACCGCCGTTTCCAACCCGCTTAAACCCGTCACATCGGCGCCGCTGAGATTCACGCCCGTCAAATCAGCCCCGTCAAGGAGGGCGCCCATCAAGGTCGCCTTCACTAAAGAGCTATGAGAAAAATTCGCTTTTTCCAGACGAGCGCCTGTGAGATCGGCGCCGTCCAGCATCGCGCGCGAAAAATCATGCCCCCTAAAGTCGCCATGGTTCAGGTCCGCCGGAAATCCGCGCGCTCCGTCCGTACGCACCCACGCCTCATGGCTGTCTAAAATTTGCGTCAAATCTTCAGAAGAAATATTGCGAAAAGAATCGCGCAATCTGTCGGCGGCCTTTGGCTTTGCTTCCTTCCAATGGTGGGTCATTTTGAACCTAGCAAAGTTGAAAAGTAGGCGGCTCATATCAGCCGCGCCTGTATGTTTCAGCCTGCCTGATAGACTGCACGCATAATCACTAATAAGTGTTAACGGCGCGGATCAATTGAATAAGGTCAATACAAATACTTATTAAAAATTAATGACGTGTCCTTTGGGCATCGCGTCATTAGGGCTTGCGCAGCGCTTAAAAACATTAGTCCACGCCACGCGTTGGCACTCATAGGAAAAGGGCGCAAGTTCAGGAAGGGTCATTTTTCCAATAACATTCGGCAACATGGCGCGCACTTCTTTGGCTTTATTCGCATCCTGAGTATGATCGCGCATTACGGCGCGACCATTGAGTGACGTTTCAAAAACAAATCGTCCAAGATAGGCGATATCGCCTTCACTGACCTCTACGGACTTCGTCGCGCCCGTCATCCAGTTTTGCGCATTATAGGAAGAGACAACAAACGCACTGGAGGCGACAACGCTCTCCAGTACAAATACGCCTGCGGGCACGGTAAGAGCCGTGTAAAGCGTTGAATCATCCGGTAATTTAAATGTTCGCGCACTGCTGGTGTCGATAAATGTATAAACGTTCTCATCAAGCGGCATTTTCGTTTGCATATCGAATTGCCGCCACGCCATGCGCAAGAAGGGCGGTACTTTGCCGCTCACATCATCAAGTCCGATCAGAACCATGGCTTGCTCTGTCTCATCCGTGACTTCAAAGGAGGGATTAAATGTAGACATCGCACATCCCGAAACGATGAACCCAAAAGCCGGAATTACGCCCCGCAGAAGATAGCGCTTGATATTGATTTTCCCCACGTCACATTCCTTCGCGATAAGTCTTAGCCCATTAGTCGGCCCGCCCCAATTTGGCGGGTTCGCCAGTGTTAGAGAGTAAGCAAAAATCGTTAAGAAGCTTCACGCATGATGGGCGCTGGAAGCCAAATCATTGAAAAAACTCAGCAATAGAGCGCTCATTTTCCCATAGGCTTTTTCCGCTTCGTCAAGTGTTTCTTGATGTGAAAGAGCATGATTTGAAAGACCGGCGGCCATATTGGTGATCACGGACAGACCCGCCACGCGCATCCCGCAATGCCGGGCCACAAGACATTCCGGAACGGTGGACATCCCCACCGCATCAGCGCCCCATTGCGCAAACATACGCACTTCGGCCGGGGTCTCAAAATTAGGGCCTGACGCCTGTAGATAAACGCCAGAGGAAACATCAACGCCGGTCTCTTTTGCGGCGCGCATCAATGCGTCGCGCAAATCAGGATCATAGGCATCCGACATATCAAAAAAACGCGGCCCCATATCGTCGTCATTAGGTCCAATAAGCGGGTTTTGGCTGGACATATTGATATGATCCGTCAAAGCCATCAATGTTCCCGGCGGCATCTCCGTCCTCAGAGAGCCCGCCGCATTCGTAATGATTAACGCGTTAACGCCAAGCGCGCGTAACGTCCGTATGGGAATGGCCAGATCTTGCGCCGGATAACCCTCATAGAGGTGCATGCGCCCCTGCATGCAAATCAGCGGTAAGCGTCCGGCGCGGCCAATCAACAAACGGCCCTCATGGCCCACAACCGTGGAAACAGGAAACCCCGGAACATCCGCATAGGGAATTATCGTATCAATTTTCAGATGCTCTCCAAATTTTCCCAAACCACTGCCCAGAATCAGCGCGACAACAGGAAAGTCTCCGTCATGGGCGCGGCGAATCGCGGTAACGCTGCGCGCGATCTCATCTCTACGCAGATCCGTCATAGGGGCTGCACATTTGAAAAAATGGCTTTGAGATCCTTTTCCGCCTGTTCTTCTTGAATGTGAAGGGCATTCTCGCATTCATGCAAGTGCTCCATCATGATGCGCACTGCTTCGCTTTCGTTTCCCGCCGCAATGGCCCCGACAATCTGTTCATGGGGGCCGTCACAACAAATACTGTTAGAAGCATTGCCGTAAAGACCAATAATGAGGGATGTCTGGGCCACCAAATCTCGCAAAAAATATTGCAAAACGTCATTACCGGCTATTCTCGCCAATACAAGATGAAAGCCGCCCGACAAACGAATCCAGCGCACGCGTTCGCCTTTGCTTGAGGATTCTTTTTCTGTTTCCACATGCCGCTGCAATTCGTTGAGATCCGCCCGGTCCGCCATATTCACGCACGAGCGCACAACCGCTTCCTCCACCACGCGCCGCGCCTCAAACACCTGATGGGCCTGTTCAACTGTGGGGCTGGCGATGAAGGCGCCCCGGTGGGGTTTTATCTCAACAACATTTTCATGCGCCAGTTTCGTTAAAGCCCAACGC
>JAJFIM010000111.1 GCA_021774995.1 Alphaproteobacteria bacterium
GAATTCCCGCATCACGGACACGACTTTTTCGACCGTATGCTGCATGGGAAGCTTGTGCAGAATTCTGGGCAGCAGGACCACTGTGATCACGAGGAATATTCCAAAGGCCAGCCCCAATCCGCCGATGAACCGGCCGTCAACTTCCCAATGATCGTGCAGAAGGACGAGCATGCCCCCGAAGGCCAGAATCAGCAATACTGTGCTGTCCAGAATCCGGTCCGCAAGCGACCCGATGGTCACGCGCGTTTTGTTTTTTGAATGGCGAAACACCAGCCCCGCCCGCACCACGTCGCCGCCGGCGACGCCGGGCAATGAGAGATTGGCGACCAGGCCGGCAAAATGCGCTTTGAGCGCTCTGCTAAAAGGAATATCCGCATCCAAAGTGGTCAGCAGCCACCACTTGGTTGCCGCAACAACATGACCGGCGAGAAAGAGAATCAAAATCAGCGCCCATAGAGATAAGGAAATGCTTTTTATGGCGCTCCAAAACTCATCCATCGGCAGCAGCCAGAATACAATGCCCAGCACGACGCCAGAAACGCTGAAGCGCAAGGCCCAGTTGAGAATCAGGCGGCGTTTTTTGTTGTCATCGGACTTTTGCATAAAATCGATCCGCGCGCGGGAGATTGGTTCGTTACGGCCGAAGATGCAGACGCGCAATCATGTCGGCAATCAGGCCGAGGGACCATATCATAATCGCGGCGAGAAAAGCGAAAATGGCGCTTTCCGATAAATCTCCTCTGAAAACGTCATAGCCGAATTTGAGAAGCCCAAGTCCGAATAAAATCCCGCCTAAAGGAAGAAAAACGCGCAAAGGGTTAAACAGAACGATGGCGCGGAAGACCAGCAGGATGAAATTGAAAAAATCCGCCGGACGGATTTTAGATTGGCCAATGCGCACGCCATATTCGATGGGGTGGTACAGGACGGTGAGATGTGAACAGATCATGCACAAAGTGATGGTGGTCGTAAAAGAAAACCCCATCGGCAAGAGGGGGATGAAGCCGGTCAAGGACGAGCGCTTGAACACGCGCAGCCCGGAATTGAGGTCTGGAATTTTTCTTTGCGCGAGATAATTGGCCAGGGAATTCAGCATAAATTTGGCGGGACGCCGGATCAGCGGCACATTTTTCATGTGCGCGCCGCGGTCCCCCACCACCATGTCGGCGTCTTGGGCCATGTCCAGCATGATGGGCAATTGTCCAGGCGGGTAGGTGCCGTCGGCATCCAGGATGGCGACGTATTTTGAATTTCCGGCGGCGATCCCCTTTTTGAGGGTGGCGCCGTAACCGGCGTTGTCGGAGCTGTGAATAACATGGGCGCCGCTGGCTTTGGCCGCGTCAAGCGTGCCGTCCGTCGAGCCGTCATCCACCACGATGATGTCAAAATCAATGGGCAGTTCCGAGAGGACCCGGCGCACTTCGTCCACAGTCTCGCGCACCGCTCTTTCTTCGTTATGGGCGGGAATCACCACACTCAAATCAACATATTGCTGAGTGGTCTCTTCGGAAGGGCCGTCGGGCGCTTCAATTGTTTTCGTGTTGAGCATGGGTTTCATAGTGCAACTCATCGTTTAAGGTATGGTAAACGCTGTCAAGTTTAGGAAAAGGCGCTTGTTCGGTCTTTCGAGCGGAAATTCTTAACGTCTTGGCGAGCGGCCGAATCTTGGATTTTATGAGTTTGTTAGCATGAATCGGGGCAGATCTAGTGTGAACTTGGCGGAAAAAGTTGACAGCGGCGCCGGAACACGGATCGCGCGGGACGGCCTTTCATGAGTGACGTGAAAAGATTTAAACTGCTGATCGATTTTATGGCCCTGTCCGGCGGGCAGTTTTTCAGTAAATTGATCGGCTTTCTCGGCTTTGCGTATCTGGCCCGCATTCTGACGCCTGAATCTTACGGCGTGGTTGAATACGCCGTGGGACTGTCCTTGTTTTTCGCCATGATTATTGATTGCGGTCTGGGGGCGATCGGGGTGCGCGAAGTGCTGCGCGCGCCGGAAAAACTCAAATCTCTGGCGGCTCATATTCCAGCCGCGCGCCTCATCATCGCCCTTGCCGCCATTCCCCTTATGGGGGGGGCCGTGATGCTGGGCGGCTATGACGAGGCCACCGTCAATCTGGTTTGGCTTTTTGCCCTGGGGCTGTTGGCTGTGCCGGCCAAGCAGGAATGGCTTCTTCAGAGTTATGAGATGATGAAATCTGCGGCCATGGCTCAGACGCTGCGCATGACCGTCTTTGCGCTTTGCCTGTTTGTATTTGTTGGCTCGGCGGATGATCTTTTGAAGGTCGGCGTGGCCGAGATCATCGCGGCGGCGCTGGTGTCCGTGTATTATCTTGGGATTCAACATTTTCGCATCACGCCTTTAAGCCTCAACTTTTCTCTGGCTGAACTGGGGCGCTTGACGCGAAATGGCCTCTCTGTGGGCCTCAGTAATATGGTTTGGGCGGTTATTCAGTTTTCGCCTTTGTTCCTGGTGGCGAATCTTGTAGGGGGGGCGGAAACGGCGTGGTTTGGCGCCGCCCACAGGATCGTCGTGTCATTGATGACTTTTAGCTGGGTGTATCATTTCAATCTTTATCCCGCGATCGCGCGGCGCGTGGAAAAGTCCACGGAGAGCTTTGAGGAATTGGTGAGCGCTTCTTTTCGCGTGGTGTCCTGGGTCGGTGTATTGGGCGCATTGAACTTGAGCCTGTTGGCTCAACCTCTGCTCACGTTGGCCTTTGGCGAACAATTTTCACCTGCGGCGCCGGCCTTTGCCATATTGATTTGGGTTGTGCCGACCACTCTCTTGGCGGGGCACGCCAGATGGGCCCTCATCGCCGCGGGACGTGAACGCTATGTCCTTTATTCGCAACTTTCAGGCGCCATAACGGTTTTGATTTTGGGCTTTGCCTTGGTGCCGATGTTTCATGCCTTAGGGGCGGCGGTGTCGATGCTGATTGCCAGTCTGGTTGTATGGCTTTCGGCGCACACTTTTGCAGTCAGGTTTATCGGACGGTTGCCGGGGCTTTCCCTGGCTTGGCTGCCGCTCGCCATTGCTTTTTTGAGTGGCGTATTGGGGGCGCTCGCAGGGTCTTCTATATGGATGGGCGCCGTCATTGCCAGTGCGGTTTATGGACTTTGCGCGCTGCTTGCTGATGCCGAATTGCTGCCTGATTTGCGCCGTCTGGCGCACGCTAAATCGGAGATATAAGCGCATGATTTACGACAGCCGAACATTGGACGAGGGGATGCGCCTTGAAGCGGATCTGTGTGTGATTGGCGGGGGCGCAGCGGCCATTGCCATGACGCAAAGATTGGCGGGCGCGGCTATGAAAGTATGCATTCTGGAAAGCGGCGGAAAGGGGCTGGAAAAAGAAACCCAGGCCCTGTCGAATGGAGAAGCCAGTGGCATCCCATATTTTGATCTGATCGATACGCGTTACCGGATGTTGGGGGGGAGTACGCATCGCTGGGGCGCCAGAGGGGCGCCCATGGTCGATATTGATTTTCGCAAACGGCCCTGGGTGCCGATGAGCGGCTGGCCGATTTCAGGTGAGGATCTTGCAGAATATTATCCTGCTGTTCAGAAATTGGTCGGCCACCACAACCCTTTTCATTATCATGGCGCAGTTTGGGATGAGTTCGACGCGGCGCCCCCAAAAATCAATGAAGATATACTGCACTATTCAGCTTTCCAATTCGGCAAGAATGTCCTTCTGGGAGAGCACAATGAAGCGGCGATTAAAGATGCACCCAATATCCATCTTTATCTTCACGCCAATGTAACTGCGCTTGAGTGTGCGGAAAAACCAAACCATCTTGATCATGTGAAAGTCAAAACTTTAAGCGGCAAGGCGTTCAGCGTTAAAGCGAAGACTTATGTTTTGGCTAGTGGCGGCATTGAAAACCCGCGTCTGCTGCTTCTCTCAGATAGTTTGAATTCCGATGGGTTGTGCAATGAACGCGATCATGTTGGACGTTATTTTATGGAGCACCCAACGCTTTCGGCTGGGACGATCAAAGCGAAGGATAAGCAAAGTCTGGTGGATATTTTTTCCCCCGGACTGGTGGACGGGCGCTTGGTGGAGGTGGGATTGGCTTTGTCCGAGAAAGTGCAAGAGGAGACTCAGAGTCTTAACGCTATCGCCAGTGCTAAAGTTGTGGTGACGCAGGATTCAACTCAGGCTCTGAGAGAGCTCATGTGGAATTTGAGACACAGGCGCATGCCGCAACAATTGAACTGGTATTACAAGAATAAATGGTTGATGGAACGACTGACGGCTATCGCGAAAGATCCGTTTGGCATTGTCGCCAATATCTATCGCCATCAAATGGGCAAACCGAAGCGCTTTAACGTCGATTCGGTTTATCTTGAAATACGCACTGAGCAGGCGCCAAATCCCGATAGCAGGGTCACGCTTTCCCACTCGAAAGACGCTTTAGGTCTGCGCCGCGGTCATCTGCATTGGGCCATGATACAGCAAGATAAAACAACAATGCAGGTGACCGCTCGTTTGTTTGATGCTGAGTTGAAGCGACTGGAATTGGGAGAGCTGGAGATGGAATCCTGGTTGATGTCCAATGATTTGACTTGGTCTCCGGAAATGGTGGGTGGTCACCACCATATGGGCACAACGCGCATGGCGGACAGCGCTGCAAAAGGCGTTGTGGATGGTAATTGCAGAACCCACGCCGTGGACAATCTATATATTGCCGGTAGTTCTGTGTTCCCTACGTCAAGTTATGTGAACCCGACCTTCACTATTCTGGCTCTGGCCATGCGGTTGGCCGATCACTTAAAATCGCAGGTGACGTGAAGCGGTCGCGCAGCGTTTTCAGTCTGCGGGGAAACGAAAAGCGTTAATCTCTTCCGGCGTCAACCCGCTCAGCCCATCCACGCTTGTTTGATTCATTTCCAGCAAGGACGACGTGAACGCCTCGGGCGTTTGCGTTTTGAGGTATTTACGCGCCGCATCGCGGTCTTTTTGGTAAGCGTACTGGGGAACGCCAAAACCGCATGAATCAGAGATGCGTTCAACGTGAATTCTGATGAAGTTGCGCATGCTCAACGCGTTACCGTCAAAGTGAGCGGCGAGCGATGAAAAATCAGGGTGTTGGGGCGTTATTACCGCGCCTTTTCCATGAAAACGATAGATCTTCGGCGGTCCTTCAAAAGCGCACATCATGATTACGATGCGGTTGTTTTCGCGCAAGTGCGCCACCGTTTCAACGCCGCTGCCGCCCGTATCCAGATAAACCAGCGTATGTTCGTCCAGCACGCGCAAAGTGTCATTGCCTTTCGGCGAGCAATTCACGCACCCGTCAACTGAAAGCGGCGCCGTCGCCACAAAAAACATATGCTGGCGGGCAATCCATTTTTGTATTTTGTCGTCCATGCGGTCATAAATTTTCCCCATTTTTCACTTCTCCTTCATGTTCCCGTCAGATCCAACGGAATTGAGCTCCCGGCGGCTCTCAAAGCTTTCATACTTATATCAGAAACCTTAGGCAAAAGGCCGGCGGCGCGCTAATCGGCGGAATTTGGCGGTACAGGGGCGTTCAAGCGCGGCGCGCCTGCGGCAAGGTGACCCAAGGATTTTGGCGCCGCCGCTGGTGGAATTCATGGAAACTTAAGTATGATAAGGCTATCAACAAAGCCATAAGGGGAGAGGCGATGAGTGAAATTCGTGAAGTGGAGAAGGCTGATATGTTAACCACGGCAAAGCCCGAAGTTGATGTTCCCGCGATCCTCAGTGAAGGTGCTTATTACATCCTTGACGATTATGCGTTGCGCGCAGAAATGTACGCCAAGGTCGTCACCGCTTTTTTGGATGGCGTCGCGCAATTAGAAAGCGCGTCTTGCGCCAAGAAGGTCGAGGAGGGGGGCCTGGGCCAACTCCACAAGCATTTTCCCGTCGAAAAAATTCATCTTCTTGAATCTTTCCTCCATAACAGATTGCGCAATGATCTTTATTACTGGTCCTACAAAGTGGGGCGGGAAAATCTTGATTTGAAAGGGACTTTCTATCTCGATCATCTGATCATGCTGCGAATTCATTACCCGTTTCTAGTGGCGCGCGAGGCGGGCGAGGTGATCGACCCCCCTTATCCGCTCACCGAGCGGTTGGGCCTGGCCATTTCCGCTTTGAAGAATTGGCGCCTATTGGGCCATTATTTTAAAAAACGCAAAGACAAGAAACTTGCGGAAAAGAACAAAACCATCGCCTATGACGCGATATCCTATCACGGCAATTTGCCGGTCCCGGCGCGCGCCCATGCGGCCCATGTGGATACGTGGTATGGCCATTCTTATGACGGGGTAAATCTCTGGTGGTCGATCCAAGGCGTTAATGAGGATAATACAGTTATTCTGTATCCGGACATGTTTGGGCAAAAAGTCGATTATAACCCGGTGAGCATGTATCTGGCTGAGGGAATTCCGGTGACCCGGCCGGTCAAGGTCGCCATGAAGCCGGGGCAATTGCTGGTTTTTAACCCTGAAACGCTGCACGGCACCCAAGTTAATATATCCGATGAGACGCGCGTCGCCATCACCACGCGGTTAAATCCGCATACGCCGCGCTTTAATTCCGACGCGCCTTTTAATTTTGAGCATTGGTATTCATCGGACGATTTGGCCAAGAAGAAATTTTCCAAAATTTCGGTCTTTCCGGCGAAAAAGCACCATGGGGAGCCCTCTATCGTTGAGCGCCCGGCGATAAAGGCGGAACGGACGGTTAAAATCAAATGCGCCGGACGATTAAGCGCGGATGAAGCGGTGGAAGTTTGCCAGGCGGCTGATTTGCGGGCGGGCGAGAAAATGTCGGTCACTCTTGAAAACGCCAAAGTGCTCCTCTGGCGCGATGGAGATGAGATTCGCGCCTATTCGCGCATCTGCCCGCATTTGGGGGTTGATCTGGAAGACGGCTATCATGACGACGCACAGATATTCTGCCCCGGTCACGGCATTGCTTATGCGCTGCGCGACGGCTCTTCCAAATGCGCGGCTTTCAAATTGCGTCAATTTAAGGCGTATGAAGAAGGCGGCGCGCTCTACCTTCAAAAAAACAACTGACGGGCGGCCTGTTCTTGCGCGCTGTAACGGGCTAAACCTTCGGCTGAGTATTTGTTGTCACGCAAATGTGGTGGAGCCCAAAGCGGATGTCCGATAAGCCTTTAAAATCCTATACAGTCTGGGACGTCCCGACGCGGGTGTTTCACTGGGTAAATTTCGCCGCCATCATTGCGCTGCTGTTCTTCGGCTTTCTCATTCTTTATCGAAAAGATCTGTCCATTCTGAGCGGCGAAGCCAAATTGTCTTTGAAGGAAGTTCATACCTGGGCGGGATATGTGCTGATAGCGTCGCTGACGGGGCGCCTTGTGTGGGGGTTTATCGGCAACGCCCATGCGCGGTGGCGCGCGGTGTTGCCGAACAAACGGTCTCTTCGGGCGGTGGGGTCGGACTTAAAGTCCTTCAAGGCGGGAGATCCCATCAAATATCTCGGCAGGGGTCCGATGGGGCGGCTTTCGGTGAGCGCGATGTTCCTTCTACTCCTCATTCAGGCGTCGACCGGGTTGATCAGAGCGGGAACGGATATTTATTATCCGCCTTTTGGCTGGTTGGTGACGTCTTACGTGGCGGCGCCGGGCGTCGATCCGTCAACGCTTCAACCAACAGACAAGACTTTTGTGGACCCGGAGCGCTATGCGCTGATGGAGAAGTACAAAATTCCCTTTGGGGATATTCACCTATATATTGCATGGACCTTGCTCGCCATGATCGGTCTGCATATTGCAAGCGTTGTTCTGAAAGACATACGGCAAGGCGGCGGCATCATTTCGGCGATGTTTACGGGGCGAAAAGTTCTGGAAACGCCGCCTGTAGATCAGGACGAAGGCTGAATGACCGCAAAAGCCCTGCGCTTTGCTATGGTGACCACTTTCTATCCGCCTTATAACTTTGGCGGGGACGGCCAGTTCGTGCGCCGCCTCGCCCATGCGCTGGCGGGCCGGGGCCATGAGGTCGACATCATTCACGATGTCGACGCTTACACTATGCTGAGCGACGGGGGCGCCGGCGACCCGGCGCCTGAACCTGAACCCCCGGGCGTGCGCGTTCACCCTTTGAAAAGCTCTCTTGGGGCCTTGTCGTGTCTGGCCACGTCGCAGCTCGGCCGTCCCCTCGTTCACGGGCGCGAGATCAAACGCATTCTCGCCCAAGGGTTTGACGTCATCCATTTTCACAATATTTCGCTGGTTGGCGGTCCGAAAATTCTCTCTTATGGCGCGGGCGTCAAGCTTTACACCACGCATGAACACTGGCTGGTGTGTCCCAGTCATATTTTGTGGCGCCATAACCGCGAGATCTGTGACGGCCGGGAATGTCTGCGCTGCGTGGTCAATCATCGCCGCATTCCCCAGGCCTGGCGCGGCACATCGCTTTTGGAGCGTGAGAGCCGGCATGTGGACGCTTTTCTCACCCTTAGTCAGTTCTGTGCGGACAAGCACAGTGAATTCGGCTTTGAGCGCCCAATGACGGTCATCCCCTCCTTTCTGCCTGATGCGGAATGCGGGCCGGACCCATTGGAGAGCGCGCAGGAACAAACAAAGCCATACTTTCTGTTTGTCGGGCGGCTTGAAATCATCAAGGGATTACAGGACGTCATTCCACTGTTCGGTGATGACGCGCCCGCTGAGCTGTGGATTGCCGGGTCGGGCGCTTACGAGCAAACCTTGCGCAAATTGGCGGGCGCCAGCCGCAATGTGCGGTTTCTCGGGCAAACGGCGCCGGAAAAACTGCGCTCTTTGTACAAAAACGCTATTGCCGCCATCACGCCCTCAAAGTGTTTTGAGGTGTTCCCCATGGTGGTTTTGGAAGCCTTTCGAGAGGGTACGCCCATCATTGCGCGCCGACTCGGGCCTTATCCGGAGATCATTGAAGAGAGCGGCGGGGGTATGCTTTTTGAAACGCGGGAAGAATTACAAGGCGCCATTGCCGCATTGGCCGGGGACGGGGCGCTGAGAAATAAAATGGGCGCCGCCGGCGCCCGCGCGATGAAAGCCAAGTGGAGCGAGACGGCGGCTTTGGAGCGCTATTTTGGCCTTATTCATGATATTGCTGAGACCGGCGGGATGACCCGCATATTGGATAAATTTCAGGCGGGCGCACCTGCTCGGTGAATTGGCTTGGAACTTGAATGAAGATAGACTAAAGGGCGGTCGCGCACGGAATACCGGCTGTGCGATGAGCGCGCTCACTTAAACTGTCTCACTATGGGAATGAAGATGATGACTCTCAGTCAAAGTAAAGTCGGCCACGATATCGAAGCCAAAAATGCGGATTGGAGCTTTGGCGGCAATGTGCCCGACACCTTTGTCGATCATATCAAGCATTCTGTGCCTCTTTACGAAGAAGGGCATGATCTCATCTGCCAGCTCAGTGATTTTTTCTGTTCCGATGGCGGCGTGAGTTACGAACTGGGCGTCTCCACCGGCGAATTGATAAAAAAACTGGCGCTGCATAATCACAACAAACCCAATGCGAAATGGGTGGGGCTGGATGTGGAAACGGCGATGATCGGCAAGGCTAAAGAGCATTGTAAAGAATGCGCTAACATCACCATTCTCAATGAAGACATTCGCCTGTTCGAGTATGAAAAGGCTGATCTTTTTGTCTCCTATTATTGCATGCAATTTGTGCCCCCGCGCGACAGGCAGGACCTGTTCAAGCGCATTTACGATTCTTTAAATTGGGGCGGCGCCTTTATCATGTTTGAAAAGGTCAGAGGGCCTGACGCCCGTTTTCAAGACATTCTCTCTTCTCTTTACACTGACTTTAAAGTCCGTAAGGGTTTTAGCGCAGAGGAAATTCTCTCTAAGACCAGAAGTTTGAAGGGGATTCTGGACCCTTTCTCAACCGAGGGTAATATCGGCCTGCTTAAACGCGCAGGTTTCGTCGATATCATGACTGTACAGAAATATCTCTGCTTTGAAGGCTTTCTCGCCATAAAGTAATTCATTCTAGGCGGGAAGAAGGCAGACAATACATGCGTATCCTTGGGATTTCATCTTATTATCATGACAGCGCCGCAGCGCTTATTGTGGATGGGAATATTGTTGCCGCGGCGCAAGAAGAACGTTTCACGCGCAAAAAGCACGATCCCGATTTTCCAGAGCAAGCCATCGCCTATTGCCTGCGGGAAGCCGGGCTTGTCTTGAGTGATGTCGACGAGGTTGTGTTTTACGACAAACCATTTGTCAAATTCGAGCGTTTGATAGAAACTTATCTGTCTTACGCGCCGCGCGGATTTCGGTCGTTCTTTGTCGCTATGCCGATTTGGTTGAAAGAAAAACTGTTTCTAAAATCTCTCCTGCGCGACGAACTTAAAAATTTCTGTGACGATAAAAAAGCCAAATTGAACCTCCCCATTCTGTTTGCTGAGCACCACCAATCGCACGCCGCTTCGGCGTTTTATCCCAGCCCCTTTGATGAGGCGGCCGTTTTATGCATGGATGGGGTGGGCGAGTGGTCCACAACATCCGCTTGGGACGGCGCGGGGGAAAAGCTTGACTTGCTTTGGGAAATAGACTGGCCGCATTCCCTGGGTCTGCTCTATTCCGCGTTTACTTATTTCACCGGCTTCAAGGTCAATTCCGGCGAATATAAATTGATGGGCCTGGCGCCTTATGGCGAACCCAAATACGTTGATCTTATTTTTGACAATCTGATCGACGTGAAACAAGACGGCACGTTTCGTCTCGCTATGGAATATTTTGATTACGCCACTGGCCTCACCATGACCAATGCTAAAATGGATGCGCTTTTTGGCCGCCCTCCACGCCAGGCAGAAAGTCCACTGACCCAAGACGATATGGATATCGCCGCTTCCATTCAACAAGTCACGGAGGAGATCGTTCTCAGACTGGCCAAAACACTGCGCCGCGAGACCGGCCGTAAAAACCTGTGCTTGGCGGGCGGCGTCGCGCTTAATTGCGTCGCCAACGGCAAACTAATCAAAGCGGGCGTGTTTGACGATGTCTGGATACAGCCGGCGGCGGGAGATGCGGGCGGCGCCGTGGGCGCGGCGCTTGGCGCCTGGCATCAGCATCACGGCAAAAAACGCGTGGTCAACAGACAAGACGCTATGCAAGGTTCCTATCTGGGGCCGCGTTATTCGAGTGAGGCGGTAAAAGACGACCTGACGCGCCTCGGCGCGCATTTTGAGACATGCGACGAACCCAAATTGATGCGTTTGACGGCGGAAAGTCTCAATGCGGAAGAAGTCGTAGGCTGGTTTCAAGGCAGAATGGAATTTGGTCCCCGCGCGCTGGGCGCGCGGTCAATTTTGGGCGATGCGCGCAGTTCCAAAATGCAATCAGTGATGAATCTCAAAATCAAATACCGCGAATCTTTTCGCCCTTTCGCTCCGGCGATTTTGGCTGAACACGCTTCGGATTGGTTTGATCTGGATGCGTCCAGCCCCTATATGTTGGTTGTGGCTGGCGTTAAAGAAGACAAATGGTTGCCAGATTGCGCGGAGGACAATAAGTTGTTTGGCATTGAAAAACTTAAACTTCCGCGCTCCCAAATTCCCGCCGTAACGCATGTTGATTATTCCGCTAGGGTGCAAACTGTGGATGGGCTGGACAATCCGCGGTTTCACGCTTTATTGACTGAATTTCACAAACTGACCGGATGCCCGGTGCTTGTTAATACATCGTTCAATGTGCGGGGCGAGCCGATCGTGTGCAGCCCAAGCGATGCGTATCGCTGCTTCATGCGCACGGAAATGGATGTTCTCGTGATTGAAAACCATATCTTACGCAAAGACGATCAGCCGGAATGGAAAGACGATGAAAACTGGCAGGAGACATTCGAGCTAGATTGATATGAGAGTGATGAAATGATCATAAAAGCGCAAACAAAAGACGAATTGCGAAAATTTGGGCTGACGCTCGCCGCCGCATTTACTGTGCTGCTGGGACTTGCGCCGCCTTTGCTGTTCGATAGAGGCTGGCATATATGGCCCTTTGTACTGACGTCGGCGCTGGCTTTATGGGCGCTTGCCGCGCCCGCCAGTTTACAGAAGTTCTATTATGGGTGGATGAAGCTTGCCTTGGCCATTAACGCGGTGACCAGTAGAATCATTCTTGGCTTGGTGTTTTACGTGATGATCACGCCGATTGGTTTTTTAATGTTACGGATCAGCGGCGATCCCATGAAACGGAAATTTGATTCAAAATTGGAGAGCTATCGCGTGTGTCCGAAAAAAGCGCGCTATAAAAACATGGAGACGCCTTTTTAATGTTGGAATTTTTGAATGATTTTTGGCAATTTCTCTCGGTGCGAAAAAAATTCTGGCTCGCCCCGATCATGATTGTTTTGCTGCTGCTTGGCGCTTTGCTGGTGTTTGCGCAAGGGTCGGCTCTCGCGCCCTTTATTTATACAATTTTCTAAAACGCGCCGGACTTGAGTTGTTGTTCCGGAGGACCTAAAAGTGAAACCTTCAAACAGTATTGAGTGGATTGAGAAAATATTTTCTTCAATCGGAGCCCTTTGCCAGATTTTGGGCGCCTCCTTGCTTGTGCTTATTGTCGGCCATTATCTGCTGGGCGGCGCGGCTACTTTGTATAACTTTGTCAGTACGGGGGAAATCGCCAATGTTGACGCCCGCTATAAATCACCGGTCTATGACAACGATCCAGATAAAATCGCATATTGGACCGAGTTCAACAAAGCGTGGAGCGATCATTTCGAACCTTATATTCATTGGAGGCGGAATGAATTCAGCGGCGCGTTTATCAATGTCGATAATAACGGCGTCCGGCGCACGGTTAAAGAATCTCCGTCCAAAGACAGCCGAAAAATTTTCATGTTTGGCGGATCTACCATGTGGGGCACCGGGTCGCCCGACGATAAGACAATCCCTTCACTGGTGCAGGCCAAGCTGGGCGCCCGGGCGGACGTCACTAATTATGGCGAATCGGCTTATGTCTCCACTCAAGAGTTGAATGCGCTGCTTCTCCTGTTGTCTCAGGGCGAGGTCCCCGATGCTGTCGTTTTTTATGACGGCGTCAATGATGGCTATGCGGGGGCTTATTCCCCCGCTATACCGCGCGATCCCCATAATTTGAGATTGCGCGACAATATCGAAAGACCATTGGCGCTAGAGGCGCTCCGCCGTTCGAACTATAAAAAGCTCTTTCAGTTTTTTGCGGGTAAGGGCAAGTTTACCGCTTGGGATGAAAAAATAGCGCCGTCAATTTCACAAAACAGCACAGGCGTTGTTGATATGTATGAGGCGCATATCAAGCAAGTCAAAGCCTTGGCTAAAGAATACGGTTTTGAAGCTTATTTTTTCTGGCAGCCCAATTTGTACAGTCTGACGCGGGGCCCTATGACGGAATATGAGAAGCAGACCATAGAGGGGGAATCTCTGGTGATGGTTTCCAGTCAACAAGCTGTCTATCAAAAAGCCAAGGAGCGTTTTTCACATCGGGAGAATGAAAATATTTTCTTTCTGGGGAATGTTTTTGATGAGCTCGATGAGCCGATTTACATTGATTGGCACCATGTTGGCCCGAACGGTAATGAAGTTATAGCAACGGTCATGACGCGCGCGATTGAACTGGGCGGGTTTTAGTCCAAAGCGCTCAGTCTTTGCGGAGCGGCGCTTTGAGGCAGACCGGGCCGTCCGGCCTCTTGGGGGCGCCGTGCGACAAAATCAGCTTTCAAGCTGGCGGCCGTTGAGCGGCTGCCGTCATGGCTGTAGCCGGGCGGGGCGAAGATGTATAAAAACCGCTGCGCGAAAGTGAGGCCGGGCGCCAGCGCGTCACGGGCAATGCCGACATATTCATGAAAGGCGACGCGCAAGGGGTTGAAGGTGCCGATGTTTTTGACAATGCCATAGCGCACCGGATCGCTGTCTTCTTCGGGCACGAACGTGCCGAACATTCTGTCCCAGATAATCAGTGTCCCTGCATAATTGGCGTCAAGGTATCGTGGGTTGCGGCCATGGTGAACGCGGTGATGGGAGGGCGTGTTGAAGACGGCTTCGAACCAGCGGGGCAGGCGGTTGATCGTTTCTGTGTGAATCCAAAACTGATAGACCAGATTCAGAGACGCGACAAAAGCGATCAGCGCGGGATGGAATCCCAACAAGGCGATGGGGACCATCAAGACGATCAGTCCTGAGATCGGTCCGGTCCAGGACTGTCGCAACGCCGTCGTCAAATTGTAATGTTGGCTGGAGTGATGCACCACATGCGCGGCCCAGAACCAGCGTGAGCGATGCATCAGTCGGTGCCGCCAGTAATATTCAAGATCAGCCAGTACAAAACATAAAATTCCAGCGCCCCAACTCACCTCAATGGTCGTCACGCGGAACTGATAGGCGAGTAAGACGAGCCCGAAAACCAAGCCGCCGAGAAGAGCATCGCTGATCACGCTACCCAATCCCATTGTCAAACTGGTGATCGCGTCGCGCGTTTCATAGCTCCCCTTCAGGGAGGCAAAACGCAGAGCCAAAACCTCCCCCACGATGAGGAGGATGTAAAAAGGCGTGGCCAGGGTCGAGGCGTCAGGAAAGGAAATTGGGTCGGGCATGGGGATCAAGTCTTCGCAAAAAAGGGGCGTTTCAGACGTCGCGCGCGCCCGGGATCAGCCGTATGATACTTTGGTGATACATAGATATTCCAGAGGCGCTCCCAGATGCACCCGGTGGCGACCTAAATTGCACCCGCGCGCGTGGATAAGTAAAGTCGTTGAAAGTTATATTTAAAGTGTTACCCGGCTTTTTATCCACGCGGGCGATCTGGCCTGCGCCTAAAATCCGCGTCAAAAATTCATCGCCAATGGATTGAATGAGGCCAAGAGAATGGTCCTCCCCGCGCAATATCAACAGGGCGGTACGGCCGTCGCGGGACAAGGCGGCCTCATCAACAACGCTGCCGGGGTTCTCTTTTTCAAAGAGGTCGCGGGCTTGGGTTTCGTCGGCGAGCTTAGCCCTTTTCGTGTACCCCAATTTGTGTAAAACAACCGCCAGAACGGCGATCGCGATAATGGCAATGATCAGAACCGCGGGGAGGGGCATGGCAGGTAAGTTCACTCTCTGCTAGGTTCGCCAGTAATTGGAAATGAGGTAGGTTCAAATTGTTCGCAATGCTATCATAATATAATTTCAAAAAACAGTTCCATGAGAAAGGCGCCGCTAAGACATGATCACCAGAGCGGATGTTGAGAAGGTAATTGCCGAGCGGGGGATCGATCACATCAAAGTGGGTGTGTTTGATATGGATGGAATCTTGCGCGGAAAATACATGAACAAAAGAAAATTCGAATCTGCGCTGGCCAGTGGATTTGGATTTTGCGACGTGGTTCTGGGTTGGGATTCGAACGATCAGCTATACGATAACGTTACGGCAACCGGGTGGCATACGGCCTATCCTGACGCCATGGTTAGGCTGTTGCCCGATACCATGCGCGAATTGCCTTTTGAAGAAAACTCTCTTCTCGTCCTGGGGGAATTTGCAGGGGAAATGGAAAAAATTTGCCCGCGCGGCCTCTTGCGGCGCGTGCTGGAGCGCGCCGATGCGCTCGGGTTCAAGGCCATTGCGGCGTGTGAGTTTGAGTTTTTTCTTTTCGAAGAGACCCCCCATTCCGTTCGCGAAAAAAATTACCGTGATCTGACGAATTTCACCCCCGGGTTTTTTGGGTATTCAATTCTTAGAAGTTCGGTCCATGCAGAGGTTCAGCAGGAATTGTTGCGTCTTTGCAAAGATATGAATATGGAGCTGGAAGGCCTGCACAC
>JAJFIM010000112.1 GCA_021774995.1 Alphaproteobacteria bacterium
AAGAGATGATAGCGGCGTTCAAGCTGACCGAGATACAAGCCGAAGCCATTCTCAATATGCGGTTGCGTTCTTTGCGCAAACTGGAGGAAATGGAGCTTAAATCAGAAAACCGGGCGCTCACCAAAGAAAAGAAAGAGCTGAACGCGCTGTTGAAATCGGATGACCTTCAATGGAAACGCTTAGCGGGCGAAGTACGCGAGGCGCGCGATAAGTTTGGGCCGGCTTCGCCAATCGGAAAACGCCGGACAAGCTTTGAAGAAGCGCCGGAGCTCGAAATTGAGCAAGATGAATTGCTGATGATGCGTGAGCCCATCACCATCGTCTGTTCGCAAAAAGGGTGGATTAGGGCTTTGAAAGGACATGTGGAGTCCGATCAGGAGATTAAGTTTAAAGAAGGCGACAAGGGCCGTTTTTTCTTTCATGCAGAGACCACGGACAGACTGGTGCTCTTTGGCACGAATGGCCGCTTTTACACGCTGGATGCGGACAAACTTCCCGGCGGACGCGGTCACGGCGAGCCGGTGCGCCTTATGATCGATTTGGGAAATGATCATGAAATCGTCTCTCTGTTCAAACATCAGCCCGGGCGCCGTTTGCTTGTGGCGTCCACGCGGGGGCATGGGCTTCAGGTCGATGAGGACAATGTGCTGGCGACCAAACGGGGCGGCAAGCAGGTCCTCAACGTGTCCGGCGATATAGAAGCGCGGGCCTGTGTATTTGCCGATGGGAACTGTGTGGGCGTGATTGGCGAAAACAGAAAACTACTTGTGTTTCCCTTAAAAGAAGTTCCCATCATGCCGCGAGGGCGCGGCGTTCTGCTCCAACGATACCGCGATGGCGGCTTGTCGGACATTACCGTTTTTGAGCGCGCCCAAGGCCTCACCTGCCTTGATAAAGGGGGCCGGGTGCGCACTTTTGATTCTTTAAGGGATTGGACCGGAAAGCGCGGCAATGCGGGCCGCCTGCCGCCAAAGGGATTTCCGCGCCGGAATAAATTCAAGTGATGGAAGAAACGGTAAATTGAAAAAGGAATTAAAAGAGTGCGCTGTAAAAATAGTTAAACTGATTACGTCGTCGCGGGCTCAGAATGCTTTTACAGCGTTCGCCCTGGCTTTTGTTATCTTTGCGGCCGGCACTGCCGTGATGTTCTTTAAAGTCTATCCCTCACAATATTTTCGCAATGCCTTTGCGGCGGCTAAGTCAATTCAAGTTTTGAAATCTGAATATGATGCGCCTTATCCGGTTTTTCTTTGGACCCCCGTTAGGTCCGGAACGAAGAAATCAGGCGTTCTTGTATATGACAAACAACGAGCCTATGACGGTTATACGCTCTTTAGCTCAACTTACAGTCAAAGCGCTTTTTTGATATCGATGAAGGGAGAAATTGTACATAAGTGGTCTCTCCCCTATCGGCAAATATGGGACGATAGAGCGGCAGTTAAGAAACTGCGTCCTGAGAACAATATTTATTTTAATCAAGCGCGACTCTTTCCAAATGGCGATTTGATGGTGATTTATGCCGGCAACGGCGCTACGCCTGTTGGCTATGGTTTGGCTAAAATGGATAAAGATTCCAATTTGATATGGAAGTATTTGGAGTCCGTTCACCATGATTTTGATATTGGAGAAGATGGGAAAGTATATGCTCTTAGCCATTATCTATCATCTGGCCCTGATCAAGAATTGTTCAAAGTTGATACACCGATCATTGAAGATTATGTAGTGCTCCTGTCACCTGATGGCCAAGAAATTAAGCGCGTGTCCCTCCTGAAGGCCCTTTTGAATTCTCCCTTTCGCCGATCTCTCAGTCTACGAATTACATGGGATTTAATGCATGCAAATGGCGTAACTGTTGTTACCTCGGAAATGGCCAAGCGGCTGCCGTTTGCAAAATCAGGGCAAGTTTTGGTTTCTTTGCGCATTCAGGGTGCGATGGTTTTGGTTGATCTCGATAAGGAGACGGTCGTTTGGGTGTTAAAAGGGCCCTGGGTCGGACAACATGATCCGGATATTCTCAAAAATGGAAATTTTCTTCTTTTTGATAACCTGGGTGATTTGGATCAACGAAATGGTCGTTCCCGTATATTGGAATTTAATCCCATCACGATGGAAATAGTTTGGACATACAGAGGCGAAGGCAAGGAATATTTTTTTAGCCGACTGCGCAGTTCTCAACAAAGATTGCCCAATGGCAACACATTTATCAATGAGGCGGAGGGTGGGCGCCTTTTTGAAGTGACATCTGATAATGAAAAAGTATGGGAATACTCCAATCCTTTCCGCCCTCAAGGTCAGCGCGATGGCAAGAATTTAATCGCAGTCATCACGGCTGCGCAGCGTTATGACCGGCAGGATATAAATTTTGAATTTAATCGCCTGGAGGATTAAACCGAATTGAGACCTTCGCAGGCGAAGTCCATTCTGGGGGGAATATATAATGAGTACGAAAATCAGAGAGTATGCATTAAAAATCATTGCTGTTCTCACTTCATCTCGCGCTCAGTACGTCTTGGTCACGTTATCATTTATGTTTATTGCGTTTGTAGGCGGGACCGCCGTGATTTATTTTAAAGTTTACCCTGCAATTCATTTTCGCAATGCGTTTGAAGCGGCAAAATCACTTTATATCCTGGAATCTGAGTATAGCGATCCTTACACGCCCTTTCGTTGGGAGACTGTTCGCCCGACATCAACTGAGCCAGGCGTTTTGGTTTATGATGAAGAGAAGGCCTATAACGGTTATACTCTCTTTTCGTCCGCACACGATGAAAAAGTCTCTCTCATTTCAATGAAGGGTGATATTTTACATGAATGGCGCCTAGCTTATCAGGAGTTCTGGGATGATTCCGGTTTTGTAAAAGAACCTGAAGAAAATAGTAAGAATGTTATACGTGATGTATTTTTGTTTCCGAATGGAGATTTGCTGGCAATCTATATTGGTAAAGGCGCAACGCCCTGGGGGCTAGGCATGGCCAAAATGGACAAGGATTCAAATCTGATTTGGAAATATTTAGAACCGGTCCATCATGATTTGGATGTCGGTCCGGATGGACGGATTTATACGCTTACTAATTATATTTCGGATCAACCTGCGCTTGGAATGAAAAAAGTGAGACCCCCCTTTATGGTGGATCATATTGTTGTGCTTTCTTCTGAAGGGGAAGAATTGCAAAGGGTAACCATACATAAGGCCATTTATGATTCGCCTTACCGTTCTTTGCTTCAGATTCCTTCCATAGCAGACAAACCTTGGGATCCTTTGCATGTCAATTCAGTGACCGTCATTACAGAGGAAATGGCGCGGGTTCTTCCCTTTGCAAAGCCTGGGCAAGTGCTGATCTCAATGCGGCGGATCGACACTTTGGCCGTGCTGGATTTGGAGAAGGAGCAAGTGGTCTGGGCCTTAAGAGGGCCTTGGCTGGGTCAGCATGATCCGGATGTTATGAAAAATGGAAGTATATTGCTTTTCGATAATTTGGGCGATCTCGATCGGCGAAATGGGCGCACCCGCATTATCGAAATCAATCCGAACACAATGGAAATTGTGTGGAGTTATAAAGGAAAAGGAGAGGAAGAATTTCAAAGTCTCACCCGAGGGACGCAGCAAAGATTGCCAAATGGGAATACGTTGATCAATGAAACAAATGCCGGACGTCTCATTGAAGTTACAAGAGAGGGCGAAGTTGTGTGGAAATATTCAAATCCGCAT
>JAJFIM010000113.1 GCA_021774995.1 Alphaproteobacteria bacterium
GGATTCGTCACTGGAACGCCGTCCGCTCTCATAGAACGGCCTGATCACGTCTTCCTGTGGTCGCTCAAAAAAGTTGCTGGCCTGGTTGATTCCGAAATCGACCTGGCTTCGTTCTCTTCTGCGGGAACGTTGTTCGCCGCCGCCATCGCGGGCGGATACAAGTTCGGCGGCGTGATCGTCGACGATACCGATCTCAAAAAACTCTGGCGCGTTTGGGAGAAGGAATGCCGGTCCTATCTGGATTGGAACGACGCAGGACAGGCCCGCTTCAATTTCCGTCCGGTCAACGACTCCACAGGCGTCGCCGTCGACAAGGTGATCAACGAATCCGTTCTAGTGCACGACCAGAAACCCATTCGCCCAAAATACTCGCCTCCGGAAAACATCATCAACAGCGTTGAGGCTCTGTACGACTACGACCGCGCGTTCGATAGTTTTGCGGGCGCGGAAAATCAGGACGACGTTTTCAGCCAGTCGTTTTATGAGAAAAAACTGCCCGAAGACGAGATGAAATTGTTTTTCGTCCGGGACCAGGCTATGTGCATCGACCTGATCGACTTTATGTTGAAAGAACACGCCTGGCCAAATCTGTTCGTCGAGTTCCAGGTCATGCTCGACCAGATAGAACTGGATCGCGGCGACGTGGTTTCGCTAACCACGGACATTAATAAATTTGTTTCGAAAAAGGCGCAAGTAATCAACGTCTCTCGCCAGATCGGTTCCGGCAAGGACAGCGCGCGCGACGCCCTGCTCGTCCATGCCAGAATTTTCCCCGATGAACTATTCGACTCGCCGCTCGCGGCGGAGGCAGACGGGGTTGCCGCGACGGCGCCTCTTTCATGGAACGAGATTAATGCCCCCTGGAATTCTCTCGTCGGAACGTTTAACGAGCAATGAGGAGATTTTTGAATGTCTGATTGGACGACCCGAGGATTGTTTTTGATGGCTGACAGTTTTTTTAGGGGAAGCGCTACGACTGTTAATTTTTATTTGGCTCTATGCGATTCGTCCATTACGCCAACGCCGGAAATCAATACCCTGGGCGAATTGGCTGAAATCCCTGCTGGCAATGGATATACAGCCGGTGGCGTTCAGTTAAATCGAGACGCCGTTGATTTTAAATCATTGGTTGAAGACGACGCCAGCGACCAGGTGGAATTAAAAATCAAGAACATTGTTTTTACCGCATCGGGCGGGCCGCTCCCGGCTTCCGGAACTGGAGCGCGCTGGGCGGTTCTGACAGACGACAACGCCACCGTCGCGAATCGCCAAGTGCTGGCTTACTTCAATCTCGCGACCGACCGCAACGCGCCGGACACGAAAGTTTTTACTCTGCCAAATTTGCAGCTCGATTTAAAAAAGCCAGCTTAGAAAAATAGGAGCAACAGATGTCTCAACACGATTTCGATGTCGATGGCACCCAGCTTATGCCTGCCGCGTTGACAGACCTGAACGCCGCGCTCAAGGCCCTCGCCTCTCTCTCCAGCGATGCGGACGAGCCTGGGACTACCTTCGCTTACATGCTCTGGTTTCATGAGACAACCGGGATATTAAAACAGCGCAACGCCGCTGACGATGGGTGGATTGAGCTTTGGAATCTTGGTGCGTCGAGCGTCGCTTTTAAAGAAATTCCTTTTATCGTTTCTTTTAGCGTTTCCGGCGACGCGGAAATCGGACGAATCCTAGTCGATAAGCTCGTTTTTCTTACCCAGGTGACAGTCAAAAAGGCTTCCGTTCATTGCGGATCGGCCCCGGCAGGGTCGGCGGCGGCCTTGCGCCTCACAAAAGATCAAACGGAGGTCAACGATACGCTTTCCGTGCCTGCGGCGGGGAATAGCAATACAGAGGCAAACGCCGTTCTGGATACGCCGGAAGTTTTCGCACCTGGGGAGGAACTAGGTTTGAAGTTTGTCGGAGCCGGGGCGGAACCGGACGCCGGTTCTAATTTCACAGTCACGCTACAAGGGACAATGTCATGATTAAAATTTTGAAAGCCTTAATTCTAACCGCACTGATTTTATTCTTGCCGTTTGCGGCCCAGGCGGAGGATTTCACCGGAGATAAATTCACGGTCAAAGGCCATATTTCCCAGCAAGAGATTGCAACGCCAGCGGCGGCCCCGCCCAACTTTCACCGGGTTTTTATGTCCACGACGGGAAGTCAATTAATGTCCATTGATTCCACGTCCGAGCTTCGCACCTACGTTTACATGACCACCACGGCGGCGGTTATCAATGAGGACGGCGCGGACATAGACACGCGGATTGAAACTTTGAACCAAAATAATTTTTTTACGGTGGACGCGGCGCAAGACACTTTGATTTTGAAATCCGAGGCCGACGCGGGGGAAGTGTTTGCCGTTCGAGATTCGGCGGCGCAAGCCCTTTTTACCATCAACACCGGAGGCGGCGGCCAGGCGAACGGATCGGAAGCGGTCTTCAATGATATTGGTTTGACTTACGGCTTCCGCGTTGAGGGTTTGAACGCGACGGACCTTTTTAGAGTTTTGGCGGCAGAGGATACGGTTGAAATAAAATCCGAAGC
>JAJFIM010000114.1 GCA_021774995.1 Alphaproteobacteria bacterium
CATCCATTTCCATTGCCATTACGTAAACTCTCCTTGTGACGGGCCGGGCGCCTTTCAGGTCCGGCTTGACATATGGCTGGCGAACCAGCCTTCGTGAACATCCCGCAAGTCAGAAAGCGAAACCATGTGCGCGCCATTTACGGAAAGGGCCGCTCCACCTGCCTGTCCAATTTGTTGTGCGTGAATGCTTGCTTCCGCCGCTTGCTTTATAATTTTATCGGCCTGTTCCGGTCGTACCGCAAGTATATAGCGCGCCTGATCTTCGCCGAATAAAAATCCGTGCGTGTTGGCTTCCGGCGCTTCCAGCGCCGCGCCAATGCCACCGGCCAGCGCCATTTCAGCCACTGCTGCGTAAAGCCCTCCATCGGAAATATCATGCACGCAAGACACTAAACCACTTTCAATGCAGGTGCGGACGAAATCGCCATTGCGGCGCTCTGCGGCGAGATCTACGGGCGGCGGCGTTCCGCACTCCTGGTCGCAGATTTCCCGCGCGAACAGAGATTGGCCTAAATGGCCATTTGATTCGCCAATCAGGATCAAAACATCACCCGTCTCTTCCAGCGCAACATGAGCGCGATTGGCGAGATCCTTGATCACGCCCACGCCGCCAATGGCTGGGGTCGGTAGGATCGCTTCGCCATTGGTTTCATTATAGAGAGAGACATTGCCTGAGACGATGGGAAAATCGAGCGCGCGTCCGGCCTCGCCCATGCCTTGCAGACATTCAACGAATTGTCCCATGATTTCAGGGCGCTCCGGATTGCCAAAATTCAAGCAGTCCGTCATGGCGAGAGGGGTTGCGCCCACGGCCGTGAGGTTGCGCCAGGCCTCGGCGACTGCCTGGCGACCACCCTCAATTGGGTCTGCCTTGCAATAGCGCGGGGTCACATCCGTGGTTAACGCCAGGGCCTTGGATGTGCCGTGAATGCGCACTATTGCTGCGTCCCCGCCTGGTCCTTGTACTGTGTCCGCCATAACGGTGTGATCATACTGCTCCCAGATCCATCTGCGGCTGACCAGATCCGGAGACCCCATGAGTGTGAGGAGCGCCGCTCCCATATCCTCCGGTGGGGGACAAGTGCCGGCGCTCAACGGCGCCGGTTTGGGCGTTGAGACCCAGGGGCGATCATAGATCGGTGCGTCTTCCGTCAACCCTTCGACGGGGATATCCGCCACCACGGCGCCTTGATGGGTGAGGGTCAGATTACCGGTATTGGTTGTCACGCCAATGACCGCGAAATCGAGTCCCCATTTATCGAAAATGGCGCGCGCGGCGTCTTCCCGGCCTGGCTGCAACACCATCAGCATGCGTTCCTGGCTTTCCGACAACATCATTTCGTAAGGCTGCATGCCCGTTTCGCGGCAGGGAACATTATCGAGATTTAGCTCAATGCCGACCTCGCCTTTGCTGGCCATTTCAACGGAAGATGAAGTGAGACCCGCCGCGCCCATATCTTGAATGGCGATAATGGCGTCGCTCGCCATCAGTTCGAGGCAGGCTTCAAGCAAGAGTTTCTCCGTAAACGGATCGCCGACTTGAACCGTAGGGCGTTTTTCGTCTGAATTATCGTCAAATTCCGCCGAAGCCATGGTCGCGCCGTGAATTCCGTCGCGCCCAGTTTTTGAACCGACATAGACCACCGGATTACCGACGCCTTTGGCCGCCGAGTAAAAGATTTTATTCTGATCGACAATGCCGACCGTCATGGCGTTGACCAGGATATTGCCGTTATAGCTGGGGTGAAAATTGGTCTCTCCCCCCACGGTTGGAACGCCCATGCAATTGCCGTAGCCGCCAATGCCAGCCACCACGCCTGAGACGAGGTGGCGGGTTTTTTCGTGAGCCGGGTCGCCAAAACGCAAAGCGTTCAAATTCGCGATGGGGCGCGCGCCCATGGTGAAGACATCGCGCATGATGCCGCCAACTCCCGTGGCCGCCCCCTGATAAGGTTCAATAAAGGAGGGGTGGTTGTGGCTTTCCATTTTGAAAACAGCCGCCTGGCCATCGCCAATATCGATAATGCCTGCATTCTCGCCGGGACCGCAGATCACTTGATCGCCTGTGGTGGGCAACTCCTTCAGCCAGCGGCGGGACGATTTGTAGGAGCAATGCTCGGACCACATCACAGAGAAAATGCCAAGCTCGGTATAATTTGGCGGGCGTCCCATGCGTTTCAGGATTTGGCTGTATTCGCCTTCCGTCAGGCCGTGTTCGCTGACGATTTTTGCTGTGATCCCTTCGCCGTAGGAGGTCATACCAGCGCCTCCACCAGACTTTCAAACAGCGGCGCGCCGTCGCATGATCCAGACAGAGGGTCAATGCTGCGCTCCGGGTGGGGCATCATGCCTAAAATAGTTCCGCTTTCATTGGTGATCCCGGCAATGTTTCGCGCCGATCCGTTGGGATTGTCGGCATAGCGCAGCACCACGCGGGCTTCGCCTTCTAGTTGGTCGAGCGTTTTTTTATCGGCAAAGTAATTCCCGTCATGATGCGCGATGGGAATATCGATCAGCTGTCCTTGCGCGTAGTGAGACGTGAAAAGCGTCTGGTTGTTTTCCACATTCAAAGAAATTGATTTGCAAATAAACTTCAGCCCGGCATTGCGCATCAAGGCGCCGGGCAGCAACCCGGCCTCGGTGAGAATCTGAAAGCCGTTGCAGAT